>CALEMZ010000455.1 GCA_937910975.1 uncultured Pseudorhodobacter sp.
GCCGGGAGAGGGGGCTCGATGCCCCCGAGACCGGTATTCCCTGACGGGAAGAATCGCAGGTCCATTGCGCAGACGATCCGAAAAAAAGGTGGCTCGTGACGGTTTCTTGAATTGTGCTGATTTACAAATATGTAAATTTTATCAAACGCATAAGTGGATGTGGTGACATCTGCCTTCCCCGCAAAGTCATAAAACTGTTACGTTCTTTTTGCATGACTGTCACATGCAGTCGTTAGGCATCGCCCATGCCAGACCGGCTGCCACTAGACAGGAGACTGCTATGAAAACCGCAATTCTCACCTCGGCCATCGCGATTGCCGCCCTTTCCGCCACCGCTGCCGTTGCGCGCGACCAGGTTCAGGTTGCCGGATCTTCGACCGTGTTGCCCTATGCTACCATCATTGCCGAAGCCTTCGGCGAAAACACCGATTTCCCGACTCCGGTTGTTGAATCCGGCGGCTCTTCGGCGGGGCTGAAAAAGTTTTGCGAAGGCGTTGGCGAAGGTACGCTCGACGTGGCCAATGCCTCGCGCAAGATCAAAGATGCCGAGGTTGCAGTTTGCAACGCCAATGGCGTGACTGACATTTTGGAAGTGCGCTTCGGCTATGATGGCATCGTTTTTGCCTCTGACATCGGTGGCAACAGCTTCGCCTTTACCCCTGAAGACTGGTACAAGGCCGTGGCCGCCGAAGTGGTGATTGATGGCAAGATTGTCGCAAACCCCTACACCATGTGGAACGAAGTGAACCCGGCGCTGCCCGCGCAGGACATCATGGCTTTCGTTCCGGGTACCAAGCACGGCACCCGCGAAGTGTTTGAGGAGAAGGTGGTGATCGAGGGTTGCGAGACCTCCGGCGCCGCCGAAATCATCAAAGCCGCGCGCGGTGATGAGAAGGCCTGTTCCGCCCTGCGCACCGATGGGCGCACTGTGGATATCGATGGCGACTACACTGAAACCCTTGCCCGTATCGAAAGCAACAAGAACGGTATCGGTGTGTTCGGTCTGTCGTTCTTTGAAAACAACACTGACAAGTTGCAGGTCGCCACCATGGGCGACGTTGTGCCTTCGACTGAAAGCATCGCAAGTGGTCAGTACCCGGTGTCGCGCCCGCTCTATTTCTACGTCAAGGCGCAGCATATCGGTGTTATCCCCGGCCTGAAGGAATACACGGAATTTTTCGTGTCGGATGAGTTGGCAGGCCCCGATGGCCCGCTGGCCGCCTACGGCCTCGTGTCTGATCCGGCGCTGGCCGAAACTCAGGCTGCTGTTGCCAACGCCGGTATGTAATCTTTCTAGCCCAAGGGCGGTCCAGTTTCGGGCCGCCCCCCCCCCTGCTTTTCTTGATCTGACGGAACGAACCATGTCGCCCTTGATAATGCTGCTCCTTGTCATAGCCATTGCCCTTCTGGGCTATTTCACGGCCCGCGGCCGTGCGGTGCGCATGGTGGCGGGCGATACTCGCAGGCTTGCCTCGCTTCCGGGTTTTTACGGCCAGAACGCAGCGTATTCGGCGCTGATCCCCGCATTTGCGGTATTTTTGGTCGGATCTGTTCTGAACCGCATTGCCCTGCGCAGCGATGGGCTTGGCCTGTGGCGTGATCTGATCACAGCATATCCTGGTCTTGTGTCGTTGATGGCGTTACTTGCCTCGGCAGCGGGCTTGGCAATCGCGCTTTTTCGTACGCATCCGTCTTTCCGGTCGCGGGTTGCGGCGGAAGGTTGGGTGCTGAGTTTGCTGATCGTTGCGGCTTCCGTCGCCATTTTGACCACTGTGGCGATTGTGTTTTCGATGCTGTTTGAGACGGTGAATTTCTTCCGCCAATATTCTTGGACGGAGTTTCTGTTTGGCATCAACTGGGCGCCTGATTTCCGGGGCAACTCCGCGCTGGGTATTTTGCCGCTGCTCTGGGGCACGCTGTATATCTCTTTCGTGGCGTTGCTCTTCGCCGTACCCGTGGGCCTGTTTGCTGCGATTTACCTTTCGGAATATGCCGGGCCAAAGTTTCGCGCGGTCGCCAAGCCGATGATCGAGGTTCTGGCCGGTATCCCCACCATCGTTTACGGTCTTTTCGCCCTTATCACCGTCGGCCCGATGATCCGCGATTGGCTGGCACAGCCTTTGGGCCTCGGCTCCTCCGGCTCTTCCGTGCTGACGGCGGGTTTGGTGATGGGGGTCATGCTGATCCCCTTTGTGTCGTCCCTGTCCGATGACATCATCAACGCGGTACCGCAGGCGATGCGCGACGGCAGCCTTGCGCTTGGGGCCACCAAATCTGAAACCATCCGCCAAGTCGTCATCCCCGCCGCCTTGCCCGGCATTGTCGGGGCCGTGTTGCTGGCCACCAGCCGCGCGATCGGCGAGACGATGATCGTGGTTCTGGGGGCCGGGGCCGCCGCCGCGCGCCTGAACCAGGGCATTGGTGAGATGGTGAACCCGTTTGAGGCAATGACCACGGTGACCGTGAAGATCGTCAGCCAGTTGACGGGCGATACAGATTTTGTTGCCCCTGAAACGCTTGTCGCCTTTGCGCTGGGACTGACGCTTTTCATCATCACCCTCGGCCTCAATGTTCTGGCGCTTTATATCGTGCGCAAATACCGGGAGCAGTATGAATGAGTGACGCAGTTTTTTTCGCTCCGATGCCAGACGCCCCAGTGCCGCGCAAAGGCTCGCTTATGGTGCAAGACGCGCGCACCCGAAAACGCAATGCCGCCGAGGCCCGATTCAAGGCTTATGGCTTGGGCGCGATTGGCGTCGGCCTCCTTGCATTGATCATTCTGATTACCTCAATCCTTGGCAATGGCACTTCGGCGTTTCGCCAAACCGAGATCATGCTGAATGTGGAACTGTCCGAGGCGAAGCTGGACAAATCCGGCACCCGCGATCTTGAGGCGATGAAGAAGGTGACGACCATCACCTATGGCCCTTTGCTCGCCAAGGGCCTGGAGATGGCGATCACTGAGGCCGGGATTGAGATTGAGGGGCTTACATCAAAAGATGTCTCCGCGATGATTTCCAAGGAAGCGGCGGCGCAATTGCGCGACCTTGTGCTGGCAGACCCAAGTCTGATTGGCCAAACCATACCGATCACAGTTCTCGCCTCAGGCCGAATTGATGGCTATTACAAAGGCCGTGTCAGCCTTGCGAGTGCGGAACTCGATAGCAACGTCACCCCCGCCCAGTTGCTTTTGGCCGATGCGCTGAAAGACAAGGGCTTGTTGGCGACCACACTCAACCCGGCCTTCCTAACCGCCCCCGATGCCTCGGACCAGCGGCCAGAGGCGGCTGGCCTAGGTGTAGCGATACTTGGATCCGCCTATATGATGCTTGTGGTTTTGGTGCTGGCGTTGCCCATCGGGGTGGCCGCCTCTATCTATCTGGAGGAGTTCGCGCCCAAGAACCGCTGGACCGATCTGATCGAGGTGAATATCTCCAACCTCGCCGCCGTGCCGTCGATTGTGTTTGGTATCCTTGGTCTTGCGATCTTCATCAATTTTGCGGGTCTGCGTGCCTCTGCCCCGATCGTGGGAGGGCTGGTGCTGACGCTGATGACATTGCCGACGATCATCATTTCCACTCGTGCAGCACTCAAATCGGTGCCGCCCTCGATCCGCGATGCGGCTTTGGGCGTGGGCGCATCCAAGATGCAGGCGGTGTTTCACCATGTGTTGCCGCTGGCGGCCCCCGGCATTTTGACCGGCACGATCATCGGGTTGGCGCAGGCCTTGGGCGAAACCGCACCTTTGCTGCTGATCGGAATGGTGGCCTTTGTGCGCGAATATCCGGCGATCTATACGGAGGCGGACGGGCTGTTTGGCGAACCCTCGACCGCGCTGCCGGTGCAGGTTTTCAATTGGACCCAGCGCGCTGATCCTGCCTTCTTTGAGCGGGCTTCAGGGGCGATCATCGTCCTGCTGGTCTTTTTGCTGATCATGAATGCGGTCGCGATTATTCTGCGCCGCCGCTTTGAACGCCGCTGGTAAAGGAGCCGCAACAATGGAAAGCCAGCGAATTGTGGAGAGAGATGTGAACACCCAGATAACCAAAATTACGGCGCGCAACGTCAATGTGTTTTATGGCGACGCCCATGCCCTTACATCCGTGGATGTGGATATTCTGGACAAGACGGTGACGGCCTTTATCGGCCCCTCGGGCTGCGGCAAATCTACCTTCCTGCGCTGTCTGAACCGAATGAATGACACGATTGATATCTGCCGGGTGCAGGGCGAGATCATGCTTGATGGTGAGAATATTTATGATCCCAAGGTTGATAGTGTGCAGTTACGCGCCAAAGTCGGCATGGTGTTTCAAAAGCCGAACCCTTTTCCCAAGTCGATCTATGACAATGTGGCTTACGGCCCCAAGATCCACGGGCTGACTCGCAACAAGGCGGAGCTGGATGAGGTGGTGGAAACCTCGCTGCGCAAGGCCGCGATCTGGAATGAGGTGAAGGACCGTTTGCAAGCACCCGGCACCAGCCTTTCGGGCGGCCAGCAGCAGCGCCTTTGCATTGCCCGTGCAATAGCGACAAGCCCCGAGGTGTTGCTAATGGATGAACCATGCTCGGCGCTTGACCCGATTGCAACGGCACAGGTGGAAGAGTTGATCGACGAGTTGCGCAGCCAGTTTTCGGTGGTGATCGTGACCCATTCGATGCAGCAGGCCGCGCGCGTTAGCCAGCGCACGGCGTTCTTTCATCTGGGGCATCTGGTGGAATATGGCGAAACCGGGCAGATTTTTACCCAACCTCAAGACCCACGCACAGAAAGCTATATCACCGGCCGAATTGGCTAAGGGAGAGAGAAGATGCAAAACGAACCCCATATCGCCCGCGCCTTTGACCGTGATCTTGAAGCGGTGCAGGCGCTTGTTCTGAAAATGGGTGGGCTGGTAGAGGCCGCTATCTTGGATGCAGCCCAGGCACTTGAAACCCGTGATGATGAACTGGCCACCACGGTGCGCAAGGGCGACAAGGCAATTGACGTGCTGGAAGAGCAGATCAATCTTGAAGCCGCGCGCATCATCGCCCTGCGCGCCCCTACTGCGGGTGATCTGCGCACCGTGCTGACGGTGATGAAAATCGCCGCCTCGCTGGAGCGCTGTGGCGATTATGCCAAGAACCTCGCCAAACGCTCGGTCGTGCTATCGCAGATGCCGCCGATCAGCGGTTCTGCCGGGGCCATCCGGCGCATGGCGAAAATCGTGCAATTGCAGTTGAAAGATGCGCTCGACAGCCTGATCCAGCGCGACGTTGAAATGGCTGCCGAAGTGCGCCAGCGCGACGCCGAAGTAGACCAGATGTATAATGCGCTGTTCCGCGAGTTTCTGACCCATATGATGGAAGACCCGCGCAATATATCGGCCTGTATGCACCTGCATTTTATTGCCAAGAACATCGAGCGGGTCGGCGATCATGCAACCGGGATTGCTGAGCAGGTGATCTATCTCGTCTCGGGGGCTTTGCCCGATGAGGCCCGCCCCAAGGCCGATACGACATCGTTTTCCGCAGATGCGATGAAGGTGCGGGGGAAGAGCTGATGGTCACAATAGAGCAGCCAATTGTTTTGCTGGTAGAAGATGAGCCCGCCCAGCGTGAGGTGCTAGCCTATAATCTGGAGGCTGAGGGCTTTCTGGTGGTGCA
>CALEMZ010000456.1 GCA_937910975.1 uncultured Pseudorhodobacter sp.
TCGCGCCCAGGCTTGTGGCCCCAGCTCCATCACCTCATTCCAAAACGGCACGTCCAGCACCGCATCATCGGCAAGGCGTAAGAAACCCACTTCCTCCATCGCGGCCACGTCAAGGATCATATCGCCAATTGCAACGCCGCAGCGCGGCTCATCGCCATCCACCGAAAACACGCCGTAAGGCAGGTTGTTCAGCGGAAAATCCGTGTCAGGACTATTGGCGCTTTCGACCCATGACCGCATCAATTTCAAAGCAAAATCTCCATTCCATCCGTTCCAACTTCGGCCTTGCCATTCCACGCTACAGCCACCTGCGCAAGCCAATCTTCCGGCCCGATACTCGGGTCATCCGCTGGCACCAAATGGTTAAGCACCAACCGGCCAACGCCCGCCGCCCCCGCTATCCGCCCAACATCCGCCGCCTTGGTATGCGACGCATAAAGATGGTTGCGCAAGCGGTCGCCAAGGCCCGTGCGCTGGATTATCAGCTCCACCCCTTCGGGCAAAAGCGCCTCATGTACCAACAAATCACAGCCCTGCGCAAAATCGGCCAAAGGCGGGAAATAGGCCGTGTCCCCGCTAAAGGTCACCGAGCGACTGCCATCAAACCGCAGCGCAAAACAATCCGCCAACGGCGGGTGGGGCACGCGCAGCGCCTGCACACGCAACCCGTCCTCCATAACCAAACCTTCGTCGTAACTGCTAATGGTGACGATCTGGTCCAGCGGTGTGCGCCCCTCATCCTCCACCCGGATTGCATTGTCATAGGCCATGGACGCCATGAAGCCCGCCCAATAATCCTTTATCCCCGGCGGGCCAAACACCTGCACCGGGCCTTGCATCCCCGTGGTCCAGGCCGTGTGAATCAGCGGCCCCAGCTCCAGAATATGGTCGGAGTGCAGATGCGTGATGAAGATCAGATCCAGCGTCTTGAGGTCCATCCCGGCCTCGACCAAGGCCTTGGTCACCCCGATCCCGCAATCGATAACCACCCGCCGCCCGTCCAGCTCCAACAGGCTGGCGGTTGGCATAGCACCGCCCGCCCGAATGGCAGGCCCGCCCTTAGTGCCCAGCAATACAACCCGGTTCATTGCGCCCCTATGCCTCAGTCTCAGCCGTAAACCCGCCAAAGATCATACGTTTGCCATCCATCGGGGCCTGCATCATCAGCGCGGACATGCCCGGATACTGCATCGCCGATGCCATCACTTCGTCGCGATGCGCCTTGTCCCGAAAGGTCATGAAGCCAAACACCGGCACCTCATCTTCGCCACACATCACCGCCCGCGGAAACGATGTCAGCTTGCCCACCGGCGCATCCGCAGGCCGCGCGTCTAGCACAGAAATCACGCCCATCTCCTTCCAGATCGGCGCCATCTGCGCAGACAGCGCGAAATAGTCATCAAGCTTGTCCTGCGGCACCGGGGCCACGAAAACCTCATAATAAGCCATATCATACCCTCCCTTTTCGCCATCCTAGCGCAGCACCCAGCCTAGGTCGAACCCGAAGTAATACGCCGCAACGTTTCTGCGCCCCGCCATCCCAGCCCCTTGCGGTATCACCCCAGCCTGTGCCAACTTTCCCCGAAGCCAGCGGGCAAGCACTGCACCGCAGCCCAAGGGGGGCAAAACCACAATGATCACGCTTTACGACTATTGGCGCTCCTCTGCCGCCTACCGTGTGCGGATCGCGCTGAACCTTCTGGGGCTGCCCTATGCAACGGTCCCGGTGGATCTGATCAAAGGTGAGCATCGCAGCCCCGAAAACCTTGCCCGCAACCCGCAAGGGCTGGTGCCAACATTGGAAATCGACGGGATTTCCCTCACCCAATCCCTCGCAATCCTTGAGTATCTCGATGAGATGCATGGCGCGCATTTTCTGCCGCCCGATGCACCGGGCCGCGCCCGCACCCGCGCGCTGGCCTATGCCATCGCCATGGAAACTGCCCCCGTCTGCAACCTCTCGGTCCGCAACTACGCCGCCCATAACTCCAACGGCGGCATAACGGTGGAAAGCTGGCAGGCCCATTTCATCACCAAAGGCCTCGCCGCCTTCGAGGCCATGCTGGATCACCCCTCAACCGCCCGTTTTTGCCACGGGAACGGCCCCACGCTGCCCGATATCTGCCTCGTGCCGCAGGTTTATAACGCCCGCCGTCTGGGGCTGGACATTTCGCCCCATCGCCGCCTCACCGCAATCATGACAGAGCTTGAATCTCTCCCCGCAGTTCAGGCCGCCCACCCTGACAATCACCAACCAAAAGGCTAATCCCATGACCGATATCGTCATCCTCTCCGGTGCCCGCACCGCCATCGGCACCTTCGGCGGCACGCTCTCGGGCTTCGCCCCCATCGACCTTGCCACCCATGCCGCCATTGCCGCCATTGCGCGTGCGGGCATCGGCCCCGCGCAAATCGGTCAGGTGGTCTTCGGCCATGTCATCAACACCGAACCGCGCGATATGTACCTTTCGCGCGTGGCAGCCATTAACGCCGGCATCCCCGACACCACACCCGCGATGAACGTCAACCGCCTCTGCGGCTCCGGCGCGCAGGCCATCGTCTCGGCTACGCAGGCCCTGATGCTTGGCGACGCCGATTTTGCCCTCGCCGGTGGCGCGGAATGCATGAGCCGCAGCCCCCATATCCTCTCCGCAGCACGCTGGGGCCAGAAAATGGGCGACACGCAGGCGCTGGACATGATGACAGGCGCGCTCACCTGCCCCTTCGGCACCGGGCATATGGGCATCACTGCTGAGAATGTCGCGGCTGAAGGTGGCATCACCCGCGCCCAGCAAGACAGCTTCGCGCTGCAAAGCCAGACCCGCGCGGCCCATGCTATTGCCTCGGGCTATTTCACCGACCAAATCGCCCCGATTGAGGTGAAAACCCGCAAGGGCACAGTGATGTTTGATACCGACGAACACCCCAAAGCCACAAGCATGGAGGCGCTTTCCGGTCTGCGCGCAGCGTTCCAAAAAGACGGCTCCGTCACCGCAGGCAATGCCTCTGGCATCAATGATGGTGCCGCCGCCCTTGTCCTCGCCCGCGCCGATGCAGCACAGGCCCAAGGCCTCAAACCCCGCGCCCGCATCCTCGGCTATTCCGTCGCAGGCGTGCGCCCCGAGGTGATGGGCATCGGCCCCATCCCCGCCGTTCAGGCGCTCATGGTTAAAATCGGCCTCAAACCCGCCGATTTCGACGTGATCGAATCGAATGAGGCCTTTGCAGCTCAGGCCCTCGCCGTCACCAACGGCCTCGGCCTTGATCCCGCACGCGTCAACCCCAACGGCGGCGCGATTGCCCTTGGCCACCCCGTAGGTGCCACCGGGGCCATCCTCACCGTCAAAGCGCTGTATGAGCTGGAGCGTACAGGGGGCAAAATCGCCCTCATCACCATGTGCATCGGCGGCGGCCAAGGCATCGCCATCGCAATTGAACGCCTCTGATCCAATTCATCTATTCAAAAATATCCTCCGGGGGAGGGGTCCGGGGAGGGGGTGGAAAACCCCT
>CALEMZ010000457.1 GCA_937910975.1 uncultured Pseudorhodobacter sp.
CGGGCAGGGCGAACTTGTCCAGAAATGCCGAAACGACGCGACGACGTTGGGCCGTGTTTTGTGGCGGATGGGTCTGCATGTAGGAAGTCATGCGCTGCATCCCATCGGCAGACATGATTGAGGCCAGCAAATCATCGGTATCATCCAGCACGATCTTATCACTATGGCCTGATACTGCTTGCAATACCTCGGGCCAAAGCAGCGGCGTATCTTCATCGCACCAAACGGTGATGGGAGCCGTTGGGTTCATCTCTCGCAACTCGGCAATGAGCTTTGACCAGCGCAGGTTGGTGACGTCCACGCCATCCATGAACTCATCATAGCTGCGCCCGCTTTGTTTTTTGAAAACCGCAGGCACGAAGGTGGCCGGGTTGCGAATGGCCAGATGAAATTCGGCTTCGATGCCCGGAAAGACCTGACAAAAAGCGAACATTCGCTCGGCACCAGAGCTATAGATGCCCTGCCGCACAGCACCTTGAGCATAGCCAAGAAAATTGTCCCAAGACAGAATCAGACGCTCCGCCTCATTCTCTGACATGATCTGATCAAGTACCAAGGCTTGGGTATCTTGCGTTGCCTCCTGACCTTTGAGGGCCATCGCCGTATCGCGCAGCAAAGTTCGATATTTCGCAGGTCCGGGCACCACGATCCCTTCCGCCGCCAATGCCCCACGATTCTTGAGCAAGCAGCGCAGCAGTCGCTCTTCGTCAGTACAATGGGCACCAAGGTGATAAATAATACGCATCAGTGTATTCCGGTTCTTTTTCAGGCAGGCTGTTTGTCGCAGCGAATGGGCGCGACTATAAGGCCTTTTCTGGACAGTTAAACCGCTTTCATATATCGCTGATCTCATGACCGACCAAAACACTCAACAACCCTTCTCAGGGACCCGAATGCCACGCATGCGCGGTTGGCCAGATGTCTGGTCATTGGGGGCGGGGGTGATCGCAATATTGGTGCTTGCCCCCATCATGTCGGTGATTTGGATTGCATTTCATCCGGTCGAAAACATCTGGCCGCATTTGATGTCCACGGTTTTGCCGCGCTATCTTGGCAACACGCTGACCTTGATGGGCGGGGTCGGGCTGCTGACCGCATTGGTTGGGACGGGGGCTGCGTGGCTGGTGGCGATGTATCGTTTCCCGGGCAGCCGTTGGTTGGATTACGCGTTGCTGTTTCCTCTGGCGATCCCCGGCTATGTAGGGGCCTATGCGCTGGTGGATTTCTTTGACTATTCAGGGGTCGTGCAAACCGGCTTGCGCGCAAGCTTCGGCTGGGAAAACTCTCGCGATTATTGGTTTCCGGCGGTGCGGACGCCTGGCATAGCCATTCTGGTACTTTCGGCAGCGCTTTATCCCTATGTGTACCTGCTGGCCCGCGCCGCCTTTCGGGAGCAATCAAATTGCACCTATGAGGTAGCGCGCGCCTTGGGTTCCGGCCCGATGGGGCTGTTTTGGCGTGTTGGCTTGCCGCTGGCCCGGCCTGCGATAGCCATGGGTGTGGCATTGGCGCTGATGGAAACCGTGGCCGATTTCGGCACGGTGGAGCATTTTGGGGTGCAGACCCTGACGACGGGGATTTTCTCGGTCTGGCTGAGCGGGGGGAACGCTGGGGGGGCAGCACAGATTTCGTTGGTGATACTGGCGATCGTGGCCTTGCTGCTTGGTGTTGAGCGGATCAGCCGCCGCAATGCTCGCTTTCACAGCATGTCGCGCGCCAGCCGCCCGTTGGAGGCACAAGCGCTGACCGGGGCAGGGGCTTGGGTGGCCACGCTGGCCTGTCTTATTCCCTTTGGGATGGGCTTTGCCCTGCCTGTTGGGGTGATGCTGGGCCATGCGATCAAAAAACCGGAGGCGTGGATTTCGCCCGGGTTGATGCAAGCGCTTGGCAACACGGTCCTTGTGGGGGGGATTGCGGCAAGCCTGACCGTGGCCGGCGCGTTGTTTTTGGTTTACGGTGTCCGGATGGCGCGGCAGGGGCTTCCGCGGCTGGTCTTGCCGGTTACCTCGGTTGGATATGCCGCGCCGGGGGCAGTGCTGGCAGTAGGGCTGCTGATTCCGCTTGCTGCACTGGACCACCGGATTGCCGATACCATCCTTGCCCTGACGGGGGTGGAGCCGGGGCTTTTGCTGACGGGCACGGCGGCGGCCTTGGTGCTGGCCTATATGGTGCGATTCTTTGGTATCGCGCAGGGCGCGGTGGATTCGGCCTTCGGTCGGGTCTCGCCCTCGCTGCCTTTGGCGGCGCGATCTCTTGGGCGGGGGCCGGCTGGTACCTTGACAGCGGTTTATCTGCCTTTGATGCGCGGCTCTGTGGCGACGGCTTTGCTGGTGGTTTTTGTGGATTGCGTGAAGGAGTTGCCTGCGACCCTGTTGCTGCGGCCCTTCAACTACAACACGCTCGCTACGCGGGTCTATGAACAGGCGAGCCTTGAGCGGTTGGGCGACGCCGCCCCGGCGGCGCTTTTGGTGATGCTGGTGGGCCTTGCCGCAGTGTGGGTGATGGCCCACACAAATCGTGCAAGATAATCAATTGAGAGAATTCCACCTCTTGCGTGCCGGGTTCCGAACGGTTATTTGGTCGGCAATGCCCCTATAGCTCAGCTGGTAGAGCATCTGATTTGTAATCAGAGGGTCCGCGGTTCGAGTCCGTGTGGGGGCACCAACAAAATCAATGACTTAGCGTTTTTGTAATTACCTGCGGCAGTTACACAGTCCGCAATAGGTCCGCACTTTCGCAGGTCGTTGTGGCATCGCTCGAATGTAAGATTCTTAAATTGGAAACTCTGAGAGGCACCTTGCCTTCAGTAAGGTCATGCCCCTGAGAGCCACGGAGAGCCGCAACAGAGCCCCTTCTGTAGTTTTCGCTGATACCCCTAGCCTAAAGCACACATTGCGCCTCTACGGGTCATTCTGGAGCATATGCACTACAGACCTATAGCAAATCCCTTCTGGCCCAAACGGCCAACCATAGGGGCGCTCCTGCAAGAGGTCGAAAGCACTTGATCTACTGACGTCATTAGATGAGGCTGGCTTAAGGCGTTGGTCTATTTTGGGGAATGTTGGGTGAATGTACTAAAATTATTTGGGTGTTTTGATGGGCGACCGCTAAGGGCATTCGTCTTCATCTTCACTGCATTCGCAGGTGGAACGATAGGAACCGTTGCATTTGCCCACGGCGGCGGCTTGAATGCACAAGGGTGCCACAACAATAGGAAGACAGGTGATTACCATTGCCATAGGTCACCAGCTCCAGCGGCACGGGTTCAGGCACCAAGCAATAGTAGTGGCGGTTCTTATCGAAACTGTGCAGCCGCTAGAGCCGCAGGTGCCGCTCCGATCAGGCGGGGTGAACCGGGTTACGCGAAGCACCTAGACAGGGACAACGATGGCATAGCTTGTGAATAATGCAACAACAGGAATCACGGGCTACGGGGCTATTTGAGGGCATTTTAGCTGGGAGTATCCGAAACTCTGTGTATGAGGCTCAGCCCATGCAGGTTTGACGGGTC
>CALEMZ010000458.1 GCA_937910975.1 uncultured Pseudorhodobacter sp.
CTGCAATTCATACACAGCACATGGCTGGCTATAATGCGTTTGCACCCCCAGATAGCGCATCCCCAACCGCTCCATCACGCGGATGGAGGCGCTGTTTTCGGGGTTTGCCACCGCCACCACACGGCCCAGACCAACCGGCCCAAAGGCAAAATCTATCGCCGCTTGCCCCGCTTCGGTGGCAAAACCCCGGCCCTGAAATTGGGGGCGTAGCCGCCAGCCAATTTCCAGCGGCGCGCCCGGCTTGTTGGCCAAATGTTGCAGGCATGCACCGCCCACAACCTCACCGCTCCGCCGCTCCACCACCGCCCACCAGGAAAAGCCAAACTCCGCCCAGCGTGCCGAAACCCGCATAATCGCGGCCTCAGTGTCAGCCATGGTTCGCGGCACCCCATCCCCGATGAAACGCATGACCACGGGGTCGCTGTCCATGGCGTAAAGCGCGTCCAGATGGGTGGGCGCAAAAGGCTCCAACCGCAAACGGTCAGTCTCAACCATAGTGCCGATAAACCGCGTCACGGGCTTAGGTTCATAATCTGATCCCACTCCAAAACCTCCTCACCGCTGCCCTCCCGTGCCACATTCACCGCCATCGCGGCACCCAACCGCTCCACGTGAATACCGCGAAACTTGCGCAATGGCCCGGCCATCACCGGGGCCAGCATTGGCCAAACCGCCAGCGTGATCGCCTGCGAAATCCCGTAACGGTTGGTTGGTGTCAGGATCATCGAGGGGTGAAACAGGCTCAGCCGCTCAAATTCCAGCCAGCGCAGCCCATCCTCCAACTCTCCCTTGCAGCGCAGGAAAAAGGATTTCGAGCCGGACGAAACACCCACCGAGGACAACAGCGAGAAATGCCGCACCCCTGCCGCCTTGCACGCCACTGCAAAATCCAGAACCGCCAGTTTGTCGACCCGCAAGAATTCCTCACGGCTCACTTTTGAGGGTTCCCCGACGCCAAAAGTGCAGATCGCCGCGTCATGTCCCGGCAGGTGCGTGCCATAGCTGGCCGGGTCAAACACGTCGACGACCTCCTGCCGGAGTTTCGGGTGTGATATGTCCAACGCCCGCCGCCCCAAACTGGTGATCTTTGCGACCTCCGGCATAACCAAAGCACGGGTCAGGGCCTGCCCGCCCACAGCCCCTGATGCCCCCAGCATCACCACCGAAATCGCCATCACATGTCCTTCCCGTCGGGTGCACATTCATTGCACACCACACTTGTTTTCACCGCAAAACCAACCCGCCAGCGCCGCCCTCAAATCCGCAACCCCGACACCCTGCTTGTCCGGCACCACAATCGCAACCGGGCTCTCTTCGAAATCCGGGTGCGTCACGCCGATACCAGCAGATTCCAGCACGCCGGGCAGATCATCGCCCGCCCGCAATCAGCGTGACATTCGTGCCCACAAACAGCCATGGGTGTGAAAGATCGGCAAGGCATGCAACAGCACATCCTGGCTCAGCATCGCGCCCTTGGACCGCCCCGCCGTGCCGGACGTATAAAGCAGAGCCGCCAAAGCATCAGAGGATTTGTCGATCTGCACCGCCAGACGGTCCCACGCCTGCAGGCCAAGCGCCTTTACCTCGGCCGCGAAACGGGCCGCACGGGTCAGGAAGGCAGCACAAGAAAGCGCGCCTTCGGGCAGGAACAAGAACGTATCCTCGCGCCCGGCATGGCGGCCAAATAGGGTATCATAGAGCGGGTTCGGCATCGGATGATCTTCTTTCACTTGCAGGTCTTGCGGCGATTCTCAGCAATTCCACCGCTATGGTAAAGGTAGTTCCCAGATGCTGACCCGGATCTGAGGACAGCTTACCCTTGGCTTTTTCCGCTGCCCGCGCCTATAAGCGCGCCATAGCGTAATTGCCCGCCAAAGCCGAGAGCACCCATCCATGACCATCCGCCTTTACCAAAACGATCTGCCCGACGGGCTTGACCTTGGCGCAATCGTCGCGATTGACACCGAAACCATGGGGCTTGACCCGCGCCGGGATCGGCTTTGCGTGGTGCAACTTTCGTCTGGCGATGGCCATGCGCATCTGGTGCAAATCGCCAAGGGCCAAACCTCGGCCCCCAATCTGGAGCGGCTGCTGACCGACCCGAAGGTGACAAAGCTTTTCCACTTTGGCCGCTTTGACATTGCGGCGCTGCAAAACGCCTTTGGCGTGGTCACAGCGCCTGTGTGGTGTACGAAGGTTGCCTCGCGTCTTGTGCGCACCTTTACTGATCGGCATGGGTTAAAATATCTGCTGGCCGAATTGGTAGGCGTCGATGTCTCCAAGCAGCAGCAAACCTCTGATTGGGGTGCTGTGCAACTAACCGAGGCGCAAAAGGATTATGCAGCGTCGGATGTTTTGTACCTGCACAAGCTGAAAGAGGCCCTAGAAGCCCGGTTGATCCGCGAAGACCGGATGGACCTTGCGCAGCGCCTTTTTGCCTTTCTGCCCACCCGCGCAGAGCTGGACCTGATGGGCTATGACGAGCCGCTGGATATCTTTCACCACTAGGCGCATCGGCGGATCAGCGCCGCCACAGGCAGGCCTGTCTTGGCCCGCCCGACAGTTGCACTTAGTTTGAGCAGGCAGTTGACCCAAGCGTGAGCGGAATGACCAGGCATGACAACTTTCATTCTACCGTTGTCGCATGGCTGAAGGTGGCCCTGCCGCTGCTGGCGCTTGCCATCTTGTCCACTCTATTTCTGGTGTCACGCACCATTGACCCGGAGGATGCCATTCCCTTTGCCGAGGTGGATATTGCCGACCGGATACGCGAACCCCGGCTGACTCAACCCACCTGGGCAGGCGTTACCGATGATGGTGCCGCCCTGACCATCGCCGCCGCTGAGGTCCGCCCGCAAAGGGCTGGCGGCACCGGCGCCAGCGCGACCCATATCTTGGCAGAGTTGCAGACCTCCGATGGCGGCACAGCCAAGCTGGCCGCGGCGCGCGGCGTGTTGGACACCAATAACCATGCGCTGACAGTAGAGGGGGGGGTAACCATTTCTACTTCTACCGGGTATGAATTGTTGACAGATGCATTGACTGCGGCGCTGGACCGGACCTCGCTTGTCAGCCATGGGGCGGTGCAAGGAACTGGCCCCGTAGGCCAAATCAGTGCAGGGCTAATGGAGATAGCCCAAGAACATGATAGTGACGGTACTGGCTCCGGCCGTTATCTTCTTGTTTTCAAAAACGGCGTTAAACTGCTATATCTACCCGCAGATCAATAAAAGAGCTTCAGGACTGGGCATGTTACAGGCATTTCGCGTTTTCACGATACTGGCATCGCTTGCCATTACCCCCAGCGTAGGGCTGGCTCAGGGGGCCAGTGTGGCCTTTGGTGGGCTGAAGCAAGATACCACCCTTCCGGTGGAGGTTTCGGCAGATCAATTGGCCGTGAACCAAGCTGATGGCACTGCGGTGTTCAGCGGAAATGTGCTGGTTGGACAGGGCGAGATGCGGCTTTCCGCCGGGCAGGTGAAGGTGGAATACACCACCGATGGCAACGGAATATCCAAACTTTTTGCATCACAAGGCGTGACTCTGATCAACGCCACCGATGCCGCCGAAGCACGTGAGGCCGTCTATACAATCGACAGCGGGTTGGTGGTGATGACGGGCGATGTGCTGCTGACTCAGGGTGGCAACGCGCTGTCGGGGCAAAAGCTTGTGATTGACCTGAAGGCCGGAACCGGCGTGATGGAAGGCCGCGTACAGACGGTATTCCAGCCGGGCAAGGCGAAAAACTGATGCCCTCACCCGAACTCCTTGTGACCGATGGCGATGCCGGACTCCACATTCGGGGCCTGCGCAAAAGCTATAAAAAGCGCCCGGTCATTCGCGATGTGTCGATGCATTTGAACCGGGGCGAGGTGGTAGCCTTGCTGGGACCGAACGGGTCCGGCAAGACCACGTGTTTTTATGCGATTGCCGGCCTGATCTCGCCAGAAGGCGGACAAGTGCTGATTGATGGGCGTGACGTTACCGCGCTGCCCATGTATCGGCGCGCGCGGCTTGGCATTGGCTATCTGCCGCAGGAAGTCAGTATTTTTCGAGGCCTGTCGGTGGAGGATAACATCCTCGCCGTGTTGGAAATTGCCCTGGACGATCGGCACAAGCGCCGCGAGCGGCTCGAAGAGTTGTTGTCAGAGTTTTCCATAACCCACCTGCGCCGTGCACCCGCCTTGGCGCTTTCAGGCGGAGAACGGCGACGGGTTGAAATTGCGCGCTGTCTTGCCGCCGACCCAAAATACCTGCTGCTGGATGAGCCTTTCGCCGGGGTGGACCCAATCGCCGTCGGTGATATTCGCCATCTTGTCAGTGATTTAAAGCGGCGCGGAATTGGCGTTCTGATCACCGATCACAACGTCCGTGAAACGCTTGGGATCGTGGATCGCGCCTATATCCTGCACGATGGCATGGTCTTGATGAGCGGTACCACAGAGGAGGTCGTGCGTGACGAGAATGTGCGCCGGGTTTATCTCGGCCAGAATTTTCGCATCGGCTAATTGACGCACAACACATAGTTTCCGCAAGAACCCATTGACAAGCCGCCCCTCTGTATCGCCAAATACTCTGGATGCTAGCACTATCGAACTGGTTGCGAGGCTTTGATATTTTGGCTTAACCTCTGAAAATAAAAGGGTTTCGTTAACAGGTTTGATGTCTAACCCATCGGCAGGGTACCCTGCAAAGTGCGGGTACCCTTTGTCGAACCAAAAAGGAGGGATCATGCGGTATCAGATCACGGGCAAACAGATCGACATTGGCGAAGCGCTTCAAACCCATGTCAAAGCAGAACTTGGCGAAACGGTTGAGAAGTATGCGCAACGCCCAACCGAAGCCGTCGTTATCTTCTCTCGAAATGCTCATGAAATGGTCTGTGAATCAACGATCCATCTGTCAACGGGACTGACAGCGCAGGCCAAAGGGCATGCAACCGAAATTTATGCCGCCTTCGAATCTTGCCGTGAAAAAATGGACAAACAATTGCGCCGCTACAAGCGCCGCTTGCGCGACCATCACCGCGACCGCATTGTACCGGTTGAATTTGACGGCGGTTCCTCATATATCCTTGCCGCGAATGACGATCACGGGGATGAAGAGCCCGAGTCGCTTCAGCCGATGATTATCGCCGAGATGGAAACCAAGGTTCCCACGGTCTCTGTTGGCGAAGCGGTCATGCAGTTGGAGCTGGCAGGGCAGAACATGCTGGTGTTTCGCAACTCGAAACATGGCGGAGTCAACGTCGTATACCGTCGGGATGATGGCAACGTCGGCTGGATTGACCCGCGCAACAGTAAGTAAAGCGCCGCTCTATGGCGCAGGAAAAGCAGACCATGGAACTTTCGGAACTTTTGGCCCCCGGTGCGGTACGCGTCGTTGGCCACCTGACAAGCAAGAAACGACTCTTCCAAGAGATTGGAGAGATTGTGGCGGCTGTCCATGGCCTGAATGCCTCTTTTGCCGTAGACGGATTGCAAGAACGCGAAAGCCTTGGCCCCACAGGTGTGGGCCATGGCATCGCCCTGCCACATGCACGGCTTCAATCTTTGGATAGGATCATTGGCGTGTTCATTCGTTTGGAAAAGCCGTTGGATTACGATTCGGTGGATCGTCAGCCAGCCGATCTGATTTTTGCGCTGTTTGCCCCCAAAGATTCGGGTGTGGACCATTTAAAGGCGCTGGCGCTGGTCTCACGCACCATGCGCGACGCAGGCGTCTGCGCCAAGTTGCGCGCCAATACCGACTCGGCAAAGCTGCACGCGATATTGACTGAGGCGCGCGCGCCCCAAGTCGCCGCCTGATCGGCGCTGTGATCATCACAGGGTTTCGCGAAACGCTTGACGCTCGCGCCCATGCCGAGGGGTTTTCGGCTATGGGCATCTGCGCGCCCGACGCCACCCCACATACACCCGAACGGCTTGCACAGTTTGTGGACCTCGGGCGCCACGGCCACATGGCATGGATGGCGGAGCGTATGGGCTGGCGCGGCTCTGCCGCAGCCCTCTGGCCCGAAGCGCGGTCTGTCATCATGCTGGCCGAAGTCTATACCCCCGAAACCAACCCGTTGGCGGTGCTGGCACAGCGCGACCTTGCCGCCGTATCTGCCTATGCCCAAGGCCGCGACTACCACGATCTGGTCAAGAAGCGCCTCAAACGCTTAGGCCGCTGGCTGGTGGAGCAGACAGGGGCGGAGATCAAAGTATTTGTCGATACCGCTCCGGTGATGGAAAAGCCGCTGGCACAGGCGGCGGGTTTAGGTTGGCAAGGCAAGCACACCAACCTTCTGTCCCGCGATATGGGAAATTGGTTCTTTCTCGGGGCCATATTCACCACGCTGGACCTACCAAAAGATACCGCCGAGCAAAGCCATTGCGGTAATTGCACCGCCTGCCTTGATATCTGCCCGACAGGGGCCTTTCCTGCCCCCTATCAACTCGACGCGCGGCGCTGCATTTCCTACCTGACGATTGAGCACAAAGGCCCGGTTGACCCCGAATTGCGCGTCCTGATGGGCAACCGGATTTATGGCTGTGATGATTGTTTGGCGATTTGCCCATGGAACAAATTCGCCGTCCAAGCCTCGGAAATCGGCTATACCCCGCGCGTTGGCGCACCACCTTTGGCCGAGTTGGCCGCGCTGGACGATGCCGCTTTTCGCGCGCGCTTTTCCGGCAGCCCGATAAAGCGCATTGGCCGGGATCGGTTTATCCGCAACGTGCTTTATGCCATCGGCAACTCGGGGAACCCGGATTTGCGCGCGGCTGTATCGCCGCATTTAGCGGACCCGGATGAAGCGGTGGCCGATGCGGCTCAATGGGCGCTGTCCCGTCTTTCGTAATCTTTGCGAGGTTTGGCATAGGCGTATTTTGACCGACCCCCGACCAAATGCGCGGCTTTTCCCGCTTGGTGTGCTATAATCTTTGTATGAAACCTGTGGGAGGCAGCCATGACCAAACATCTTACAGACCATCGCAACGCGCCAAAGCTCGGTCGCAAAAAGCATTTTTGGGCCATTGAGCAACGCGGCAAAGATACGGCACCGCACCCGGCAATCCGCGCTTTGGCCCAGCGCCCGCAATCTCGCGCCGATGGGCTGCGCGTTCAGCACTATCTGCGGATTGAACGCGGCGTGATCGCTTAAGGAGTCCCCGATTTTTCGTCGAAAAATCGGGGCCCATTACAGCGCCCCGCCTTAGCGCCGGACCAATGCCTCATAGTCGGCAGAGATGTCGCGCGTCATCTGGCCAACCTCAAAGTTATAGTCGCCGATTTGGCCGACGGGCGTAATCTCGGCGGCTGTCCCGGTTAGCCAGCATTGCTCAAAACCCTCAAGCTCTGATGCTTCGATCCGGCGCTCATGCACCTTCACGCCTTTTTCCTGTAGCATCCCGATCACGGTTTGGCGGGTGATGCCGTTTAGGATGCCGTCGGCCAGCGGCGTATGCACCTCACCGCCCTTGACGAAAAAGATGTTCGCCCCGGTCGCTTCGGCCACGTAGCCGCGATAATCAAACATCATCGCGTCCGAACAGCCTTTCGCCTCGGCCGCGTGTTTGGATATGGTGCAGATCATGTAAAGCCCCGCCGCCTTGGCCGCATGGGGAATGGTTTCCGGGCTGGGGCGCTTCCATTTCGCGATGTCGAGCTTGGCGCCCTTCATCTTGGCATCGCCATAGTAATTACCCCATTCCCAAACCGCGATGGCCAAATGGATCGGGTTACGCTTGCTGGCCACGCCCATATCCTCGCCCGCGCCGCGCCATGCTACCGGGCGAATATAGGCATTGGTCAACCCATTGGCCTTGAGTGTGGCTTCTTTGGCCGCCTCAATCTCTGCTACTGACCACGGCAGCTCCATATCCAGCAGTTCGCCGGATTTGCGCAGCCGCTCCGAATGCTCCACCGATTTGAAGATCTTGCCGTTATAGCAGCGCTCACCCTCAAACACCGAAGAGGCGTAATGCATCGCATGGCTCAGGATATGGACATTGGCGCTGCGCCAATCGACCAGTTGTCCGTCCATCCAGATCTTACCATCGCGATCATCATATCCAGCCATCTTAGCGCCCCTTCCCGGGTGATTTGCATAAATTGCGCAATTTAGGTCCGATACGGTCATAAAGTTGCGCAAAATCGGGAAATCGCTACCAGTTGCCTATTGGAAAGTCAACAAGGCTGACTTAAAATCGAGATCCATGAGGCGCTACAACAGGTTGGGGGCAGTGATGGACCATTCTCAAAGCGGCACAAACCATAGTGATAGCCTGCTGTTTCTGACCGATGAGCAATTGCGCAAAGGTATTGAGGCGATGTTCTTTGCCTATCGCGGCTTTACCGCCGATCCGGATCGTATTCTGGAGGGGATGGATTACGGCCGCGCCCATCATCGCGCGCTGCATTTCATTCACCGTAGCCCCGGCACCACCGTCAATAATCTTCTGGCCATTCTAAACGTGACCAAGCAATCGCTGAACCGGGTGTTGCGCAGCTTGATTGAGGATGGGCTGGTAGAAAGCCGTGTGGGCCGCACTGACAAACGCGAACGCCATTTGCATCTGACCACGAATGGCGCTGCATTGGAGCGCAGCCTTTCAGACGCCCAGCGCGCCCGGATGCGCGCAGCTTACCGTGCCGCGGGGCCGGGTGCTGTGCAAGGGTTCCGGCAGGTGCTTGAGGCAATGATGGACGCAGAAGCGCGGCGGCAGTATCAGAGCCTGAAGGAGAACCCATCATGATCCCCGATCCACAGGCCCATCTACTGGTAGTCGATGACGACGAACGTATCCGCGGCTTGTTGCAAAAGTTTCTGATGCGCCACGGCTTTCTCGTTACCATCGCGCGCGATGGCGCACAGGCCCGCCGCCTGCTCGAAGGGCTGGATTTTGATATGATCGTGTTGGATGTGATGATGCCCGGCGTCGATGGCATTGCGCTTACACGCGAGCTGCGCCAACGCCTGACCGTGCCGATCCTGCTGCTCACAGCACGGGGCGAAACCTCCAGCCGGATTGAGGGGTTGGAGGCCGGGGCCGATGACTATCTCGTCAAACCGTTTGAACCCAAGGAGCTTTTGCTGCGCATCAATGCCATTTTGCGCCGTGTACCACAGGTGCAGGCTGATATCGGCCCGAAGGTTTTGCACCTTGGACTCGTGCGCTATGATATTGACCGCGGGGAACTGTGGCAGGGTGGCGACCCCGTGCGCCTGACCGCGACCGAGGCACAGCTGATGCGCATCTTTGCCGCCCAGCCCGGCCAACCGATCAGCCGTGAAGCCTTGGCTGGCGATCTGATCCGCAGCTACAGCTCGGAGGAAAAGACCGGGCAAGAACGCGCGGTGGATGTACAAATCACCCGTCTGCGCCGCAAGATCGAAAGCGATCCCAAGCAGCCGCGCTATTTGCAAACCGTGCGCGGCGCAGGATATATGCTGGCGCCGGATTGAAGTCTTAACGAGTCAACGACAGAGGCGGCTGTCTGATATTCACCCCGTCAAACCTAACAAGGAAAATCATATGCTCAAGCGTGCTTCGTTGATATTGATGGCAAGTCTCCTTTCACCACTCCCCCTAGCTGCACAGGAACTGACGACATGGGGCGAGGCTGGTGGCTGGAACGTAATGGTGGATTCCAGTCTTGGGAATGGCTGTCTTATCCAAACTTCTTTCACCGATGGCTCCGTAGTCCGGATCGGGATTGATGCTGCGCAAGGCGCGGGTTACGTAACCGCCTTCAACGAAAACTGGGGGGATATCGAGGTTGGCGCGATGTATCCGATCTCCTTCGATGTTGACGGCGAGATGTATGAAGGGCAGGCAAAAGGTATCTGGCTGAATGATGTGCCCGGCGCCGATATTTATTTCGACAACGAAGATTTCATGTTTGATCTGGCCGCGCGCCAGACGTTGACGCTTTACCATGATGGCACCGAAGTGATGGCGATCGACCTTACCGGGACAATGGCCGGGCTTGAGGAAGTACTTGTCTGTCAGGACGCCCAGAACTGAAAATAGGTAGCCCGGTTCGTATTGCGAACCGGGCATAGGAATTGATGAATGGTAACAGCTTATTATTCTCACCCAGCATGTGACGGCCACCTGTCGCCCCCGGGCCACCCTGAACAGGTGGCGCGGCTGGATGCCGTCACAACAGCACTGGCCGGAATGGATCTGATGCGCATTGATGCGCCGCGTGGCGACACCGCAGACCTTTTTCGCTGTCATCCGCAGCGCTATCTGGACCGTGTCAACGCGGCACTGCCCGAAACGGGCTGGGCGCAACTGGACGGCGACACTTACCTTGCGCCGGGCTCAGTAGAAGCCGCTCTTCGCGGTGTGGGCGGGGTGTGTGCGGCCGTGGACTTGGTGCTTGCCGGTGGCGCCGCGAATGCCTTTGTTGGCACACGCCCGCCCGGCCACCATGCTGAAACCGAAACCGCGATGGGTTTTTGCCTCTTTGGCAATATCGCCATCGGGGCCAAGCGCGCGTTGGATCATCACGGCCTGTCCCGTGTTGCCATAGTGGATTTCGACGTGCATCACGGCAACGGCACCCAAGACCTGCTCTGGGATGAGGCGCGCTGCCTTTTCGCCTCCTCTCACCAGATGCCGCTTTACCCCGGCTCCGGTGCCGCGCATGAGGTGGGCGCGCATCGCCAGATCATCAACCTGCCGCTGCGCCCCGGCTCCTCGGGCGCCGATATGCGCGCCGCCTACGCCGCCCATATCCTACCCCAGATCGACGCTTTCGCCCCCGAACTGATTCTGATTTCTGCGGGCTTTGATGCCCATCGCGATGATCCGCTTGCTAATCTGAACTGGGTGGAGGCGGATTTTGCATGGCTCACCACCCAGATTTGCGATCTGGCCGATGCGCATTGCGCGGGGCGGGTGGTCTCTGCTCTGGAGGGCGGTTATGATCTGGACGCGCTGGCGGCTTCCACCGCCGCGCATGTGACAGTATTGAAGGAACGCGGACATGACCGATAAACCCATAGCCGAGATGAGCTTTGAAGAGGCAATGATCGCATTGGAGCAAGTTGTCTCCTCGCTGGAAAAGGGCGAAGTGCCGCTGGAGGCCTCAATCGCGCTCTATGAACGTGGCTCTGCCCTGAAGGCGCATTGCGCCGCCAAGCTCAAGGACGCTGAGGATAAGGTGGAAATGATCCGCGCCAAGGATGGTCAGGCCATCGGAACCACCCCGGCGGAGGGGATGTGAGCTTTCCGACCCTGCTGGCGGCCTCCACGCGCCGGGTGCAAACCCGGCTGGCGGCGGCAATGGACGGTCTTGATGATGAACCCGTGATCCACGCCATGCGCTACGCGCTGCACGGCGGCAAAGGCCTGCGCGGGTTCATGGTACTGGAATCGGCCACGATGCATGGGATTGCGGCGGAAGGTGCTGTGTCTGCGGCGGCAGCAATTGAGGCGATGCATGCCTATTCGCTGGTGCATGACGATCTGCCTTGCATGGATAACGATGATCTGCGCCGGGGCCAGCCGACCGTACACCGCAAATGGAATAAGGCAGTGGCCGTTCTGGCGGGCGACGCGTTGCAAAGCCTTGCCTTTGAATTGCTGACCGATCCGACCCTTGGCCCCAATCGGCTTGCTTTACTGGCAGGCATGGCCCGTGCTGCGGGCGCGCGGGGCATGGTGCTGGGCCAAGCCCTGGACATGGCGGCCGAAACAGCCACAGCGCCCCTAACGCTGGCGCAGATCACCCGTCTGCAAGCGGGCAAGACCGGGGCGCTGTTTGAATGGTCTGCCACCGCAGGGGCCGTGCTGGCCGGGGCAGATCCGGCCCCCTTGGGGCGCTTTGCCGCCGCGATGGGTCTGGCCTTTCAGATCGCCGACGACATCTTGGATGTCACAGGGGACGCCACGAAGGCAGGCAAGCGGCTGGGCAAGGACGCTGTGGCCGGCAAGGCCACCTTCGTTTCGCTTCTAGGGCTGGAGGGCGCGCGCGCCCGCGCAAGTATCCTGATTGATGAGGCCACCACCGCCCTTGCGCCTTACGGCTCCGGGGCAGACAATATGATCGCAGCGGCACGTTTCGTGATCGCTCGCGAAAACTAGGCCCAAAGGGGGCAATATGACCGACGATACCGCCAACCGGCCCAAAACCCCAATGCTGGACCGCGTGACCCTGCCGTCTGATCTCAAATCCCTGTCTGACAGGGAATTGCGGCAGCTCGCGGATGAGCTGCGGGCCGAGACAATTTCCGCCGTCTCGGTGACGGGCGGGCATCTGGGCGCGGGTCTGGGTGTGGTGGAATTGACGGTGGCGCTCCACGCGGTTTTTGACGCGCCGCGCGACAAGATCATCTGGGACGTGGGCCACCAATGCTACCCCCATAAAATCCTGACCGGGCGGCGCGACCGCATTCGCACCCTGCGTGCTGAGGGCGGGCTTTCGGGTTTCACCAAACGCTCGGAATCACCCTATGACCCGTTCGGCGCGGCGCATAGCTCCACCTCGATCTCGGCGGCATTGGGCTTTGTCGTGGCCGCCGATCTGGGCGGCGATCCCGGTGATGCGGTGGCCGTGATCGGTGACGGATCAATGAGTGCGGGCATGGCGTTTGAAGCTATGAACAACGCGGGCCATCTGAACAAGCGGCTGTTCGTGGTGCTTAATGACAATGAGATGAGCATCGCGCCCCCTGTTGGGGCGCTTTCCTCCTATCTCTCACGGCTTTATGCCGGGGCGCCGTTTCAGGATTTGAAGGCCGTGGCCAAGGGGGCTGTCAGCTTCCTGCCCGAACCGTTTCAGGAAGGCGCGCGGCGGGCGAAGGAAATGCTCAAGGGTTTGACCGTGGGCGGCACCTTGTTTGAGGCCTTGGGCTTTTCCTATGTTGGCCCGATCGATGGGCATGATCTGGACCAGATGCTGCCTGTGCTGCGCACCGTGCATGCGCGGGCGACCGGGCCGATGCTGATCCATGTGATCACCAAGAAGGGCAAGGGCTACGCCCCCGCCGAGGCCGCGCGCGACAGGGGCCATGCGACCGCCAGATTTGACGTGCTGACGGGAGAGCAGAAGAAAACCCCCTCCAACGCCCCCAGCTACACAAAAGTTTTCGCGCAGGCGTTGATGGATGAAGCGACGCGGGATGAAAAAATCGTGGCCGTGACGGCGGCGATGCCGGACGGGACGGGTTTGAACCTTTTTGCCGAGCGTTTTCCGAGGCGCTGCTTTGATGTTGGCATTGCCGAGCAACATGCGGTGACGTTTTCGGCAGGCATGGCTGCGGGCGGGTTGAAGCCCTTCTGCGCGCTTTACTCGACCTTCTTGCAGCGCGGCTATGATCAGGTGGTCCATGATGTCGCGATCCAGCGGCTTCCCGTGCGCTTTGCAATTGATCGGGCGGGGCTGGTAGGGGCCGATGGCGCGACACATGCCGGGGCCTTCGACGTGGCCTTTCTGGCCAACCTGCCGGGCATAGTGGTGATGGCTGCCGCCGACGAGGCGGAGCTGGTGCATATGGTCGCCACCGCCGCCGCGCATGATGAGGGGCCGATTGCGTTTCGGTTCCCGCGTGGCGAAGGTGTGGGCGTGGAAATGCCAGAGCGGGGCATTCCGCTGGAGATCGGCAAAGGGCGGATCATGCAGCAAGGGGCGCGGGTTGCGATCCTATCGTTCGGCACCCGGCTGGGCGAGGTGATGAAGGCCGCCGAGGCGCTGGCGGCGCGCGGCATCACGCCCACCGTTGCGGATGCCCGGTTTGCGAAGCCTTTGGACCGGGACATGATCCTTGATCTGGCCGCAAAACATGAGGTTTTGCTGACCGTGGAAGAGGGTGCTATCGGGGGCTTTGGCAGCCATGTCGCACAGCTTTTGGCCGAGGAAGGCGTGTTTGACGCTGGGTTGAAATTTCGGTCCATGGTGCTGCCGGATGTTTTCATCGATCAGGCCAGCCCTGAGGCAATGTACCGGATCGCCGGGCTGGACGCGGGGCATATCGAAGCGAAAGTACTGGAAGTGCTGGGGGTTGCAGTCGTAGGCAAGCGGGCGTGATTTCGACTGAGGGACCGCACATGAATTTTGATAGTATACTGATCTAAAACTGTTTTCTTAACTCACCTTAAAGCGCACGGGTGGTTTTGGTGACGGCATTGGTGGGATAAACCCCTCCCTACGCAGCCTTGGCAAATAGTTTGGCCATGAGCGTGGTAAGTTCGGCCAAGTCAGTTTGCGTGAAGGCGGCGGGGGTGTCGCTATCCAGATCGAGCACACCTAGAAGCTTGCCTTGCGCGTTCCAGATCGGCAGCACCAGTTCAGAGCGGGTGGAGGAGGCGCAAGCGATATGGCCGGCAAAGGCATCGACATCGGGTACCAGCTGCGGCTGACCCGTGCGCGCCGCAGCGCCGCAAACGCCGCGTGAAAACGGGATGACGAGACAGCCGTGACCTCCTTGATAGGGGCCGATCTTTAGAAGCTCTGGCCCGGTGACGCGGTAAAACCCGGTCCAATCTGACATCTCATGCCCGTGGTGCAGTTCGCAGGCGATGGTCGCCATGAGGGCCACGGTATCGGTTTCATCATGGCAGAGCGCTTCGAGGGTTTGGGCAAGAAGGGCGTAATCGGGCATGGTTTGGCCTTTTTGGCTGGCGCGGGTGGGAGGTTTCACGCCCCCGGACCGGTTTCAAAGTCCGGGGGGCCAGCCCCCCGGACCCCCCGGGATATTTTTACCGAAAAGAAAGCGGGGGCGGATTGAAGGACATTCAGGGACGCTCAATGGCGATGGCGGTGCCTTCGCCGCCGCCGATGCAAATCGCCGCGATGCCACGTTTGAGGCCGCGCTGTTCGAGCGCGTGCAGCAGGGTAACGATGATGCGTGCGCCGGAGGCACCGATGGGGTGGCCCAATGCGCAGGCGCCGCCGTTGACGTTGACGCGGTCATGCGGCAGGCCCAACTCGCGCATGAAGGCCATGGGAACGACGGCGAAAGCCTCGTTCACCTCCCACAGGTCCACGTCGTCGATGCCCCAGCCCAGGCGATCCAGCAATTTGCGGGCGGCGGGGACGGGGGCAGTGGGAAAATCGGCCGGGGCATGGGCATGGCTGGCATGGCCCAGGACATAGGCGCGAATAGGCAAGCCATGGGTTTTGGCCGCCGCCTCAGACGCCATAAGAAGGGCCGCCGCGCCATCGGAGATGGAAGAGGAATTGGCAGCGGTGACAGTGCCATCCTTGCGGAATGCGGGCTTGAGCGTGGGGATCTTTTCGGGCCGGGCGAGGGCGGGCTGTTCATCGGCGATCACATGCGTCTCACCTTTGCGAGTAGTCACGGTAACGGCGGTGATTTCGGCATTGAATGCGCCAGAGGATTGCGCGTCGAGCGCGCGAGTGAGGGAGGCCAGCGCATAGGTATCCTGATCGGCGCGGGTGAATTGGAAAGCGGTGGCACAATCTTCGGCGAAGGTGCCCATGAGGCGTGCCCCCCCATTGTTATCGCGGTCATAGGCATCCTCCAACCCATCCAGGAACATGTGGTCGACCGCCGCGGCATGGCCGAGCCGTGCGCCAGCGCGCATTTTGGGCAGCAAATAGGGCGCCTCGGTCATGCTTTCCATGCCACCTGCGACCATAATCCCGGTCTGGCCAAGGGCGATCTGATCATGGGCGATCATCGCGGCTTTCATGCCCGAGCCACACATCTTGTTCAGCGTGGTGGCGGGGGTGGCATCGGAGAGGCCTGCGGCAAAACCCGCCTGCCGGGCGGGAGCCTGGCCCTGGCCTGCAGGCAGAACGCAGCCCATCAAAAGCTCTTCAATAAGAGCCGGATTCGCACTGCCCAAGGCGGCGCGAATCGCTGCACCGCCGAGTTTTGAGGCCGAAACCCCGGAAAATACCCCTTGAAATCCGCCCATCGCGGTACGTGCCGCGCCAGCAATGATGACTTTTTGCATTTCTGCCCTCTCCACGGCTTTCGGTTACGAGATGCTAACCTGTGGGTCATAGCCTGCAACCACACAGATTGTGAAGGGCAGGGCAATCGCATTTCAAAAGTTTATCAGGAGAGAACGCAGGAAATTGTCGT
>CALEMZ010000459.1 GCA_937910975.1 uncultured Pseudorhodobacter sp.
GGCGCCAAAGATCGAGGTCACATGCACGCGGCTGTCGCAGCACGAAATCACCATCGCGCGCGGGTGTTGCCCCGATTCCGCCAGCCGCCGATACCAGGCCTTGTTGTCGGAATAGGTTGTGGCCTTCCATCCATGATAGCGCTGGATCAGATAGGTGGGCAGCAATCTGGCATGGTTCAAATGGAAACTCCTTTTTGCATGCCCGTCTCGTAAAGCAGTTTACGAAAATTAGAGCGGTTTCCTGTGCGGACGGCAACCTTTTCTTCAATACCTCTGGCCAGACTGGCGCCGGGTGTGAATGGAGGGACGGGTGACATGACAGCGACAATAATGGAATTTCGACCGAAGGACAGGATCTATCAGGACGTGGAGCCGATTGCGTTGATTTATCGCTCCATGGGCACGGCTGCGGCGGAAGAGGTGGTGGCCCGCGCGCTGGGGGAATTGGCGCTGACCATGTCCGGGCTTGCTGATCAGGTGCGCGGCAATAACACGCTGGATATTGGGCGCCAATTGCGGCGGTTGGGGCGGATGTCGGAACAGTTGGGGCTGGTCAGCCTCGGCACGGTTGCAAATGATGCGCGCAACTGTATCGACAGCGGCGATGTGATGGCCTTTGCGGCGGTCTGGGCGCGGCTGATCCGGGTGGCGGAATCCTCGCTGGCCACGGATAGTGGCGCGCTGGATCAGCAACGGTAGGGCAGGCGCGGCACCTACCGCAAAGATTTCGCGCCGTACCGGTGATTTGGGGTTTAAGGCCCAAACAAAAACACCGTAGGCTTGCCATAATCATCCGTTGCATGGAGCCTACCTTATGCCCGAATTCGCCCCTGCCGATGCTACATCACGTCCGCTTCATATCGTGGCCGAACCCGCGTTGGAGAAATGGATTGCGACGCAGCCGCCTGCGGTTGGGGCTTGGCTGGCGGCCACCGGGTTCAAGGCCGCACTGGGTGAGGTTCGGCTGCTACCCGATGCGCAGGGCAATGTTACGGCAGCGGTTATCGGTTATGGCTCTGCCGCCGCGCGTGTCCGTACCAGCTTTGGCCTTGCCCCAGCCGCCACGGCGTTGCCCTCGGGCGATTGGCACTTTGAGGGCCCGCTGTCGGTGGCGGAGCGGGAGGAGGCCGTGTTGGCCTGGCACCTAGGCCAGTACCGGTTTGACAATTATCGCCCCAGCAACAAGCCCGCAGCCCTTCCCCGGCTCAAAGCCCCCGAAGGCATTGATGCTGCGCGGCTGACCATTATCGCCGAAGGCGAATGCCTGACGCGCGACCTGATCAACACCCCCGCTTCCGATCTGGGTCCGGATGAGCTGGAAGTCGCGTTTCGCATGCTCGCCAGTCGCCATGAGGCCGAAGTGAAGGTGACGCGCGGCGATGAGTTGTTGGTGCAGAACTTTCCGATGATCCACGCGGTGGGCCGTGCCTCCGCGCGCGCGCCACGCTTGCTGGATATGCGCTGGGGCGATGCGGGGCCGCAATTGGTGCTGGTGGGCAAGGGCGTGTGTTTTGATACGGGTGGACTTGATATCAAACCTGCCTCGGGCATGCTGCTGATGAAAAAGGATATGGGGGGGGCGGCGACCGTGCTGGGCCTTGCACATATGATTATGGCGCTGGGGCTGAAGCTGCGGTTGCGCGTGCTGATTCCGGCGGTAGAGAATGCGATCTCCGGCACGGCGATGCGCCCGCGAGACATCTTGACCTCGCGCAAGGGCCTGACGGTGGAGGTGAATAATACCGATGCCGAAGGGCGGCTGGTTCTGGCTGATGCACTGGCACTGGCGGATGAGGGAGAGGCCGATCTGGTGATCTCCATGGCTACGCTGACGGGCGCGGCGCGGGTGGCTGTGGGGCCGGACCTCGCGCCGTTTTTCACTGATGATGAAGGCTTCGCGACGGCCTTGGCGCAGGCGGGGACGCAGGTGCGCGACCCGCTGTGGCGCCTGCCGCTTTGGCCAGGGTATGAGGCGATGATTGAACCAGGCATTGCCGATCTGGACAATGCGCCTGCGGGCGGGTTTGCCGGTGCCACCACTGCAGCACTGTTCCTGCGACGCTTTATCGATAATCCGCGCTATGTGCATTTCGATATATATGGCCACCAACCTACCGCCGCCCCGGCCCGGCCCAAAGGCGGGGCTGGCCAAGGCGCGCGTGCGGTGCTGGCTGCCTTGCCGCAGATGCTGGGGGTTACGTTATGAGCGACCGCCGCCTGACTTTCGCCAACGCGCGCGTGGCGCATTTTTCGCTGCAAGGGCAGGTGGAGGCACCAAGCTATGCCGATGTCACACCCTATGAGGTTGCCGTACCTTTGGCTGACCTGCTGCGCGAACCCGGCGGCGTGCGGGAGCGGCAACTTTTGCTTGGTGATGGGTTTGAGGTGATTGAGGAAATTGACGGCTTTGCCTTTGGCCGCAGCACCAAGGATGGTTATTGCGGCTATCTGCCAGAAAGCGCGCTATGTGAGCCGACAAGGGTCAGCCATTGGCTTTCCGCACCTGCGAGCCATCTTTATTCCGAGCCGCGCGCGCAGGCCCCGCAAACGGTTGGCATCAGCTTTGGCAGCCGTTTGCGGGTGCTGGGCCAAACCGGCGCCTTTGCGGAAACGCCGCATGGCTTTGTGCCCGCCGGGCATCTGCACATTCTTGGCAGTTGGTATGACGACCCGGTAGAGGTGGCGGGGCTGTTTTTGGGCACACCGTACCTATGGGGCGGTAACAGCCATTCCGGCGTAGATTGTTCGGGGCTGGTGCAACTTTCGCTCTTGGCTTGCGGGCAGGCTTGCCCCGGCGACAGCGATTTGCAGCAGACCCTGGGGCAGCAGGTGCCGGAAGGCGAGCCACTGCAACGCGGTGATCTTCTGTTTTGGAAGGGCCATGTGGGCATGATGGTCGATGCGCAGCAAATGGTTCATGCCACCGGGCACTTTATGGCCACGGTAATAGAGCCGGTGGCGGAGGCGATTGCCCGCATTCGTGACCTGGCCGGGCTGGAAGTTATCGCGCAGCGGCGGATTTAGGGCGTTAGCCCGCGCAGCATCAGATCGAGGTGCGAGCGGATATATCGCTCCTTGTCCAAGGGCGCGAGGTTGCCAAAGATCAGCCCGTAGACCACTGAAAACACCGCTGGGGCCATGATCACCTTCAGGTCCATCGTTTGCGCTTCGGCCCGTACCTCGCCGCGCGCGATGCCTTTTGCGACCAATTGTCCCAACACCGTCTCAATTGAATGGAGCATGTTGTCGCGCAAGAACGCGGCCATTGCGGGAAAGCGCCCGCCTTCGGCAATCAGCACCCGGATCAACACGGCGGCATCGGTGCCAACTATGCGGTCATAATAATTGCGCAGAACCCGTTCCAGAAGGGCCGGAAACGGCGCGTCGACGGTCAGAATATCCTGCGCTCTGGCCAACATACCGCCAAGACGGTCCTGTATAGCGGCGTCAAAAAGTGCTGATTTATCGGGATAATAGAGGTAAACCGTGGGCCGCGCGATACCCGCTCGCGTAGCGATGCTGCCCATGCTGGCCCCGGCAAAGCCTTTTTCGCCAAACTCCGCCAGCGCCGCCGTGATGATCTCTTCGGGGCGTGCCTCTTTGCGGCGTTGGTGTTTTGGGTCGCTCATGTCTATGCCCTTGCCTTTATCGGTGTTACTGACATACATGTCAGTAACTGTCGAGGCCAAAGGAAAACCGATGAGCGCAGATGCGTCAAAGCCTAAACCAGACCTGCCGCAGTTGGACAACGGCGCCGCGCGGGGCCAGCCTTTGCGAGCAGCGACAAAGCCCAGGTCAAAGCTGTGGCTGGTGCCACTGCTCATGTTGACGCTGTTCACCGGGGCGGTGATAGGCATGTATTTCCAGCCTCCCGGCTTGCGCGTTTTTTTTAGCGCCACTGGTCTGCAACCGGGTGCAGGCACCGATACCCCCATCGCCGTGGCCATCCAGAAAGTGCAGGCGCAAGAAGAGATTGCCGTGGTCAGCGAAGGTGATGTGGTGGCGTTGGGCCGGATCATTCCCAAGGGTGATGTGATCAGCGTGGCTACGCCCTCCGGGGCAGGCGATGCGCGGATCGCGGAGATGCGCGTGACCGAGGGGACGCAAGTGCAAGGCGGCGATATTTTGGCAGTACTCGACAATCTGCCCCAGCTTGAGAATGGCGTGGCGACCGCCAAGGCCACTATTGCGGTGCGCGAAGCCGCTCTCGCGCAAACCGTAGCCACTGTCCGCGCCAGCCGTGAGGAGGCACAGGCAGCACTGGAGCGCGCCGAGGCCACAGCGCTCGCCGCGCAATCCGAGATGGAGCGCGTGACCTCACTCTTTGAACGCGGCGTCACGACCCGCGCCGATCTTGATCAGATTGTCGCACGCGCGAGCGAGGCGGGCCGCGATGTGGAGCGCGGCATTGCCACTCTATCGCGCTTTCAAACCGGCACCGATGCGACCCAAGCCGATATCGCGCTGGCCGAGGCCAATCTGGCTGCGGCCAAAGTGGATCTGACCCGTGCCACCCAAGACATGGAGCGTGCCTATGTCCGCTCTCCCATCGCGGGTACGGTGCTGAATATCACCGCACGCGCTGGCGAACGCCCCGGCAGCGCGGGGATCATCTCGCTTGGTGATACTTCGCAAATGACCGTGGAAGTGGAGGTTTACCAGACGCTAATTGGCCGCGTGGCGATTGGTGATCCGGTAACGATCACCGCCGATGCGCTGACAGGCACGCTTTTGGGCAGCGTCACCGCCATCGGGCTGGAGATCGGTCGCCAATCCATTACCACCGATGAACCCGCCGCCAACACCGACGCCCGCGTGGTGGATGTGATCGTGACGCTGGACGCGGCCTCCTCGGCCCGCGCGCAAAGCTTTACCAATCTGGAAACATTGGTGCGAATTGATGCGGGCCGCACGGAATGAGCCGCCTTCTGACCCTTCTTTTTGGACGCCTGCCGATTGGCTGGTTGCAACTGTCGCATAACAAGACGCGGTTGGCGGCAGCGGTGGCGGGCGTGGCTTTTGCCAATCTTTTGGTGTTCATGCAGTTAGGGATTTTGGGGGCGCTGAACGTGGCGACGGTTGCACCCTACGCCCTGCTGCGCAGCGATATTATGATCTCAGCCGAAGATACGCACACCCTGACTGACGGCAGCAATATTGCCCGCGCGTGGATGTTTCAGGCGCTGGGCGTGCCGGGGGTTCGGGCCGCGATGCCGCTTTACGTGGGCAATCTGGAGTTTAAGCTGACGGATGGCTCGTCCTCGACCTTGCAGACCTTTGGGCTGGATGTGGCGCAGCCGGATTTTGCCGCGCCCGCCATAGCTGCGCAGCTTAATGGGCTGGAGGTGGAAAACACAGCGATTCTGGACACCAAGGCGCGGGGCATCCCGCCAGAGGCCTTTGACGGGTTGCGCGCTGGTGAACCGTTTTCCTTTGAGGTGAATGGCCAGACCCTAACCGCGATGGCGGGCATTGAGGTAGGCGGCGGCTTTACCGCCGATGGCACGCTGATCGTTTCCGATCAGACCTTTTTGCGGTTCTTTGGCAAACGCAGCAGCGGCGCGCCGAACCATATTCTGTTACAAGTAGATGACGGGGTTTCGGTGGAGGTTGTGGTGGACCGGATACGCGCGGCAATCAGCACCGATAGTGTAATCGTGCGCAGTATGCAGGCGGCGGCCGCGGCCGACCGAACCTACCAGACAACCGAGCGGCCCACGGGCATCATCTTTGGCTTTGGCGTGCTGATCGGGCTGATCGTGGGGATTGTGATTGTCTACCAGGTGCTCTCCACCGATGTGGCCGACCATCTGCGCGAATATGCAACATTCAAGGCGATGGGCTATGGCCACCGTTTCTTTCTGGGGATCGTGTTTGAGGAGGCAATCGTGCTGGCGTTTTTTGGGTTCATTCCCGGCTTTCTGGTGTCTCTGGGGCTTTATGCCGGGCTGCGCGCAGCCTCTGGCTTGCCGGTGGAAATGGATGCGACGCGGGCGGTCGTGGTGTTGATCGGCACGCTGGTGGCCTGCTCTATTTCGGGCGCCATTGCTACGCGCAGGCTGGCGGCGGCTGACCCGGCGGATCTGTTTTAATGGTGGACGAAGCCCCGATCATCGCCACCGGCCTGAACCATTTCTTTGGAACAGGCGAGGCGCGCAAACAGGCAATCTTTGATCTGAACCTGACCATCAAGCGCGGCAGTCTTAACTTTTTGATGGGGCCTTCCGGGTCGGGAAAAACCACGGTGCTGACGCTGATGGGCTGTTTGCGCGAGGTGCAGGAAGGCTCTGTGCATCTTCTCGGCCATGAGTTGTATGGCGCGGGAGAGGCACGGCAGGTGTTGCTGCGCCGTCGTTTGGGCTTCATCTTTCAGGCGCATAACTTACATGAAAGCCTGAGTGCCACGCAAAATGTGTTGATGGGTTTACAGGTGCATGGGCAGGGCAGCGCCCGCAAACAAATGGAAGCCGCGCAACATATGCTGGGGCTTGTGGGGCTGGCGGACCGGATGGATTACCTGCCCGCCAAGCTTTCGGGCGGGCAAAAGCAGCGGGTCGCTGTGGCCCGCGCGTTGGTCGCCAACCCCGAAATCGTCTTTGCCGACGAACCCACTGCCGCTTTGGACAAGAAATCCGGCCGCACGGTGGTGGAGATGCTTAAGGCCTTGGGCCAGACGCGCGGGGTGACGACAGTGATGGTGACGCATGATAACCGGATCATGGAGCTTGCCGACCGGATCATTACGATGGAAGAGGGCAGGGTTATCAGCGATAACGCCCCCTAGATGCACCGCCCGCCATCCACCTCCATAGCCACGCCCGTAATCATGCTCGCCTCGTCCGAGCACAGAAAGCATGCAGCATTGCCCATATCTTCGGGCGTCGAGAACCGGCCCAAGGGGATGGTGGCAAGAAACTTCGCGCGCATTTGGGGCGTATCCTCGCCCATGAAACTGGCAAGAAGGGGCGTTTCGCCTGCCACCGGGTTGATCGCATTGACGCGGATGCCATGCGGGGCCAACTCCACCGCCATGGCCTTGGTTGCCGTGATCATCCAGCCTTTGGAGGCGTTGTACCAATTCAGCCGCGGCCGGGGGGAGACGCCTGCGGTAGAGGCCACATTCAAGATCACCCCACGCCCTGCGGCCTTCATCAAAGGCACCAGATGCCGGGCGCTCAGATAAACTGACTTGGCATTTACCGCTAAAACACGGTCAAACTCCTCCTCGGTTACGTCTTCCATCGGTTGCGGCAGATGGGTTATGCCAGCGTTGTTGACAAAAATATCAATGCGGCCATGGGTGGCATGGGCCTCGGCGATCATCGCGGCCACGCTGCTATTTTGCGCCACATCGACGCCCGCCCAATGCCCGCCAATCCGCATAGCTACGTCTTGAGCTGCGGTCTCATTGATATCCGCCACGATCACGGTTGCCCCTTCGGCAGCAAATTTCGCAGCGATCCCCGCGCCAAAGCCAGAGCCGCCCCCTGTGATAATTGCCAGTTTTTGTGCCAGACGCATCGCCCATTCCTTCATTGTTGCGATGTCAGCATGCGCTGGATTTCAGTATTTTTGCAAAGATGAAATTGCATGGGCTTGTGCCGGAACGCCAAACGCGGCATGAAAATTGCAGTAGCGATGGCGTCGCTGCGGGGCAGGCTTGGCTGGCCCATTCTTTTTCGTCCTGTACGCCGGGGCCTTTCGGGGTTCAGGCCAGTGCCAACCCCTTGAACATGAGGTCTGACGATGACGCTTACCCGCCCTGAACAGTATCGTTTTCACAATGGCTCCAAAGACGCGATGCCCTTTGCGCCGGAAGAATATGAAGAGCGCCTTGCCGGGCTGCGCGACATCATGGAGATGCACGGGCTGGATGCCATTGTGCTGACCTCCATGCACAATGTCGCCTATTATTCGGGCTTCCTTTATTGCTCCTTTGGGCGGCCCTATGCCTGTGTGGTGACGGCCAGCCAATGCGTGACGGTGAGTGCGGGGATTGATGCGGGCCAGCCGTGGCGGCGGTCGATTGGCGATAACATCACCTATACCGATTGGCAGCGCGACAATTTTTGGCGTGTGGTGGCGGGTGTTGTCGGCAACGGCAAATCCGTGGGGTGTGAGGGCGATCACCTGACGTTGGTGCAGTCGGAAAAGCTGAACCATTTTCTGAAACCCACACGCGGGATGGATATAGCGCCCGCCACCATGCAGCAGCGCATGACCAAATCGGAGGCCGAGATTGATCTGATCCGCCACGGTGCGCAGGTGGCCGATGTGGGGGGCTATGCGATCCGCGATTGCTTGATTGCGGGCAAGGGCAAAAAACTGCGCGAGATTGATGTCGCCATGGCGGGGCGCGATGCGATGGAAGCGGAGATTGCCAAGCGGTTTCCCGATGCCGAGTACCGTGACACCTGGGTCTGGTTCCAATCGGGGCTGAACACGGATGGCGCGCATAACCCGGTGACGGGGCGGGTGCTGCAGCAGGGCGATATCCTGAGCCTCAACTGTTTTCCGATGATCTCGGGCTATTACACCGCGCTTGAACGCACGATGTTTCTGGGTTCGGTCGATGCGGCGAGCCTGAAGATCTGGGAGGCGAATGTGGCTGCGCATGAATATGGGATGTCGCTGCTCAAGCCCGGTGCCACCTGTTCGGGCGTGACCGCGCAGATCAACGATTTCCTCGCGGAGCGCGACCTGCTGCAATATCGCACCTTTGGCTATGGCCATTCCTTCGGTATCTTGTCGCATTTCTATGGTCGCGAGGCCGGGCTGGAGCTGCGTGAGGATATTGATACGGAGCTGGAGCCGGGCATGGTCATCTCCATGGAGCCGATGCTGACGCTTGCCGATGGCCAGCCGGGGGCCGGGGGCTACCGCGAGCATGATATCTTTGTCATCACCGAGGATGGCAATGAAAACATCACCGCCTATCCTTATGGGCCGGAGTTCAATGTGGTGGGGTGAGGCCCACCGGTGGGGGCGGCCGCATTAAACTGAGCCGTTACACGGGTTTTGCGGTCGATTCTGCTGGTGCCGACTATCTGTAAACAAATAGCATCGGTGTGAATGCAACGTTTCCGACTCCTCGGGCAGATGCTTCAAACTGCCTCCACAGGCGCAAGAATGGCCCCCAAGTGCAACGCTTGGAGGCTTTTCTGCCCGAGGCGCGCCCTGAGTCTTGACGTGACCGCGCAGAAGTGGCGGTTCTGCGGCAACAGCCTTAACAAAGAGATGCATCGTGACCAACATTCCCGTGAACCGCCGCACCTTCCTGACGTTGACTGGCTCCACCCTGCTTGGGGCCTGCGTTAGCCCTGAGATGACGATCCTCACCCCTGCTTTCATCGAAGGCTATGGCCCGATCTATGACAGCGGCTATTCGCTGCAAGGTGTGCCTGTCGAATATTTGCAAGGCGTGAACCGTCGCATCACGGGCACGTATCTGGGCGAGCAGCCCGTCGGCACCATTGATGTCGATCCCTATGCCAAATTTCTATACTTTGTGCGCGAAGGCGCAAATTCCGTGCGGTTTCCCATCGGGGCAGGCCGCGCCGGGCGCAGCTTTAGCGGCGACGGCACGATTGAGGTGAAAAAGAAGTGGCCGGGCTGGACGCCGACCAAAAACATGCTGCGTACCGAGCCCGAGATTTACGGCCCCTTTGCACGCGGTATTCGCGGCGGTCTGCGCAGCCCTCTGGGCGCACGCGCGCTTTATCTTTATCGGGGCGGGCGTGATACCTATTACCGGATTCACGGCACCAATGCGCTGGATTCCATTGGCAATTCCAGCTCTGCTGGTTGTATCCGCATGTTCAACCATGACGTCATCGCACTTTTCGAGATGGTCCCGACAGGCACCCGTGTGCATGTGCGCAGCGAGGAAGAGTCGCTGCGTGTGGACCCGGAAAACTTCAACCGCGGCGTTGAAGTGCCTGCCCGTCAGGTGGACCCTGACTTGATTTACAGCGAAGAGGCGATAGCCAACGACCCGCCTCCGGTTTTCGACGATCCGCGCGACGGCTTGGTGCCGGGCTCGGATGAGGCGAACGTACCGCTCTAAGGATTGCTGGTGCCACGGGTTAGAGCCGGATCACATAGTCTTTGACCGTGGTTTCCAGAACCTCCCACGTGCCTTCAAATCCGGGACGGATGATCCAACTGTCACCTGCGCGCAGGGTCACGGTTTTGCCCGTCTGATCGGTCAGCACCGACACGCCCTGCAAAATCCGGATATATTCCCATTCCGCATAGGATATCCGCCATTTGCCGGGGGTGGATTGCCAGATGCCACAATAAAGCCCGTCCTTGTCCTCGATGTTCCACGTCGTATGCACCGGGTCGCCAGAGATCAGCTTATCTGCGGTGGGGCGTTCAACCTCAGGTGTGATGTCGGTAGGGGCGACGGGAAGAAGATGCAGGGTCATGGGAACCGTTTCTTGAAAGGTGACGTTGCCGCCGAAGTCAACGCAGCAGCTGCACCAAGGTCAAGCCCAATCTGACAAGGGTTTTGGTGTCGCGCCGCCCCGAAAATATTCTTGCTGGTGCGGCAAGGGGCAGGGCGGTATAAGGGGCAAACCATTCCTCTTGCAGGAGAACAAGAGAGACATGAGCGCCAACGCCCCCGTTCGCCCGACCCTTCCGGTCGATATTCTGGCCCGTAAAGGGGGGAAGTCGCTGGTCTGTCTGACCGCTTATACCACCCCCGTTGCCCGTTTGGTGGACCCGCATTGCGATGTGGTGCTGGTGGGCGATAGCGTGGGTATGGTGCTGCATGGCCTGCCCTCGACGCTTGGCGTGACGATGGAGATGATGATCTTGCATGGTCAGGCCGTGATGCGCGGCAACGCGCAGGCGATGGCGGTGATCGACATGCCCTTCGGCAGTTATGAGGAAAGTCCCCAACAAGCCTTTCGCAACGCCAGTCGCCTTATGGCGGAAACCGGTGCGCCGGCGGTCAAGCTGGAAGGTGGCGTGCATATGCATGACACCATCGCGTTTCTGACTGCGCGCGGGGTGCCGGTGATGGCGCATATTGGCCTGACGCCGCAATCGGTGAACACGCTGGGCGGCTACAAGGTTGTGGGGCGCGATGCCGATGCCGCCCGTGTTATGGCCGATGCCGAGGCAGTGCAGGCCGCGGGGGCCTTCTCGGTCGTGTTAGAAAAGACGCCCGAAGGCCTTTCGTCGCGCATTACCCAAACGTTGACAATCCCAACGATCGGGATCGGGGCCGGGGTGCATTGCGATGGGCAGATTTTGGTGATCGACGACATGCTCGGCCTGTTCACTGATTTCCGCCCGAAATTCGTGAAACGTTACGCCAATCTGGGTGAGACCGCATCAGAGGCGATTGCAGATTATGCCGCCGAGGTGCGCGCACGCAGCTTTCCGGGGCCGGAACATTCCTTTGCCGATGTGCTGCCCGCCAAAGGCACCAATAAGTGATGCCGCGCATTTTGCGTGATGTGGCCGCCCTGCGCGAGGTTGTGGCAGGCTGGAAGGCGGCGGGCGAGGCGGTGGGCGTGGTGCCAACCATGGGCGCGCTGCACGACGGGCATCTGAGCCTTGTGCGGGCCGCGAAGCAAGATTGCGCGCGGGTGATTGTCACGATCTTCGTCAATCCCAAGCAATTCAACAACCCCGATGACTTGTTGAAATATCCACGCACCGAAGCGGAAGATGCAGCCCTTCTGGCCCCGCTGGGCGTGGACGTGATCTTTGCGCCACCGCCGGAGGAGGTTTATCCCGAGGGGTTTGCCACCATGGTTTCCGTGGCAGGAATTTCCGGGCCTTTGGAGGGCGCGCATCGCCCCGGGCATTTTGATGGCGTGGCCACGGTCGTGGCCAAACTTTTTGGGATGACGCAAGCGGATTGCGCCTATTTCGGGCAAAAGGATTGGCAACAATTGCAGGTCGTACAACGGCTTGCGGCCGACCTGAACCTAGCGGTGAAGGTGACGGGTTGTGAGACGATCCGCGAGGCGGATGGGCTTGCCATGTCTTCGCGCAATGCGCGGCTCTCGGCAGAGGCGCGGGCCAAGGCCCCGGCGCTGCACGCGGCGATGCAGCGCGCCGCCGCTGGGATCCGGGGCGGAGCGTTGGTTTCGACCGCGATGAAGGCCGCGCGGGCCGAAGTGCTGGCGGCGGGGTTTGACGAAGTGGAATATATCGAACTGCGCTCAGCCGCGATGCTGGAACGCGTCTCCACCTTGAAAGCGCCCGCGCGGATGTTGGCGGCGGCGATGATTGGCGGTGTGCGCCTGATCGACAATATCGCGGTCTGAGGTCAGGCCTAAATTTCGCGTCGAAAAACCCTGTTTACGACGCGAGTATTTTTACAAAGATGAAATCAGGTGGGCAGCAGGTCCGCCAGTACCAGCGCCATGACCTTGGCGCTGTCTTCCATGTCTTGAATCCCAATCCATTCGTCGGGCTGGTGGGCCAGATGCAGCAGCCCCGGACCGTAAGCGATGCAGTTTTTCAACCGCCCGATCCGGTCGATGTGTTTTTGGTCATAGGTGCCGGGAGAGACGACGTAATTGGCCACTTTCGCCAGCACGCGCTCAATCGCGGCGGCGGTGGAGCGGACGATGGGGGCGTTTTGGTCGGTCATGATGGGTTGCACTTCGAAGAGGTCGCGGACCTCATAGGAAAAGCCGGGGCGCCGGGCTTTGACGCGTTCCAGTACATCGGTGATTTCCTGTTTCACCTGTGCCACGTCTTCCTCAATCAAAAAGCGCCGGTCGATGATGATGCGGCAGCGATCTGCCACGCAGGGCGCGGGCAGGCCGGTATAGCCGGGTTCAGGCTCCGCCTCGCCGCCATGGATGGAATTGATGTTCAGCGTGGATTGCCGCGCCCCTTCGGGAACCACCGGCATTTCAGTTTGTTTCTCGGCCAGAAGCGGGTAGAGCCGTTCTTCTATTTCGGCCAGCACCGCGCCCATATGGCGAATGGCGCTATCGCCCAGAAACGGCATGGAGCCATGCGCGATGCGGCCATGGGTTTCCACTTCGGCCCACCAGACGCCGCGATGGCCAAGGCAGATGCGGTCTTTGTGCAGCGGCTCGGGGATAATCACATGCTGCACGCGGTCAGGGTTGAAATAGCCCTGTTCGGCCAGCCACGCCACGCCGCCAAAGCCGCCCGTTTCCTCATCTGCCGTGGCCGAGATTTCAATCGCGCCGTGATAATCGGGGTGGGCGGCAATAAACGCCTCCGCCGCGATCACCGAGGCCGCCAGCCCGCCTTTCATATCGCAGGCCCCGCGCCCATAGATGCGGTCACCCTCAATCTGCGCCCCAAAGGGGTCGCGCGTCCAGCCATGCCCCGTCTCCACCACATCATGATGGCTGTTGAAATGCACGCAATCGCCGGGTGCGACCCCGTTGCGCCGCGCGACCATGTTCCAGCGTGGATGCGCCTCGCTATCCCCCGGCGTGCCCTTGGCGCGCAGCAGTTCCACCGTAAAGCCCTGTGCCTCCAGCCGTGCGCCCATGAACGCGCAAATCTCGTGATAATTCAGCCCCGGCGGGTTCAACGTGGGAATACGGATCAGCGCTTGCGTCAACGCAACCAGATCGGCGCGGCGGCGGGTGATTTCGTCCATGAGGCGGCTTTGGTTGTGCATGGCGCAGCTTAGCCCCGCATTTCGCCTGCTCGCAAGGATGGAAAGAATTGCATTTCCCGGCCCCCTGTCGCAATTTAGTGGCAATCAAGGGCGATCCCCTGCGGCGGTGAATTTTCGCGGTGGGGGGCTGGAATGATCCGCAACCCTCACCCATATGTTACATGTATTTACATCGGAGACCAGCATGGCAGATTTCGACAGCAAGATCCGCGAAAGCCAGGATCAGGTGGCAAAGGCGCAAGTCAAGATCACAGAGATTACCAGCCGTATCGAAGCCGCCCGCGCCAAGCTTGAGGCGGGCGAGGCAGCGATTGATGTGGAAAATGCCTCGCTGGACGATGTGCATAAGCACACCGATTTGATGAACGCCAATATCGCCGATCTCATCATGGGGTTGGATGATGTGACCGCAGGTTTCAGCCGTGATTTCGATGAAATGCGCAGCAAAACCGGGATGGAAAGCTTTATTGGCGTCTTTTCCAATGCCAAGTCAGAATCGATGCGGCAAGAGCGTATGCGCTCGGCCTCCATCGACGACAAGTTGCAGGATCTGATCGGTAAATCCGACATCATCGTTATGCTGTTGCAAGGCCAGTTGGACATGCTGAACCAGCAAAAAAACAGCGTGGAAAGCAACCTGACCGGCACGCTGGATGAACGCGAAGCCACCGTGGGCAGCCTTGAATCCGCCCGCGCTGAGATTCTCGCGATGGACCCCAAGATCATTACGCTGGAAAACAAGATCAGCGTCGAGCAAGACGCCGCCACCCGCACCAAGCTGGAAAGTGAATTGGCCGCGCTGAACATGCGCTACAACGCTTTGGTGCAGGATGAACAGGTCATGCTTGCCAAATCCCAGACCTTGGAGCGCTATATCGAGAAGGGCAAAACCTGGATGGACAGCCTGCAAAATCAGGCCGCTACCCAGATGGTTCTGATCAACAAGCTGCAAACCGATACCAAGCAGCGCGTGGTGCTTTATGATGCACTGACCTCCAGCCTTAAAACCGCGCAGCAGCAGGATGTGGCGCACCGGATCAACGAGATCGGCGTGAAGACGGATCAAGAGGCACAGGCCGCGATGGCCGCCATTGGCACCGCGACCAATCAACGGATGGCCGATATGATGGAGGCGCATGAGGATCATATGGTCTTTGCCCGCAAGGTGCTGGAGGCCAAGGCCAAGGCGGATGAACGTTTTGCCCGCCGCTTCGCCGCGATTGTCGAGAAACACGACAAGAACCAATACGGCGGCTGACATGCGCCGTTTTCTGCGTGGAACAATACGGATACTGGACGTCATCTATGTCATGTTCTTTGGTGCCGGGGATCGTTGGTCCGTATGGATCATCGTCATGGCGATGCTGGGCGCGCTTTTCCTCACCAGCCAAACCGACGGGTTTACCGACGCACCAACCCGCGCCGAGCTGGTGTTTTTGGCGGTTTTCATCGGCATTTCGGGTATCGGTGTCTATGTCCGCCGTAAAAGGAAAGAGGAAGAGTGACCAACCTCACCGATGATCACGCCGAGCTTTACGATACAGGCATCGTGCGCCGGTATTTCGCCAAGTTTGACCAGATCACCACCCATCTGGGCCGGGTCGCGGCAGAGCTGGAAACCGAAGGCCATCTGACAAAAGCCGAGGCGCGTATCATTGGCGGCTATGTGCTGCGGCTCAACACCACGTTTCAGTCGTTGGCGTATAAATACCTGATGACCGGGCGCATTGACGGGCCGCTGCCCGGTAAGCTGACGTTTGATCGCCATGAAAGCGGTTTTCCGATTGCGCAAGAATTGTTGGTCATGGCCAATGACGCGCAGCAGGCCGACAAGCACCTCGCGCAACTACCACCTGAGGCCGAAATCAAGGATGCGATGATCCGCCAGATCGTGGGCGAATTGGCAATCCCGACAAGGCTGCAATTCACCATGTCGCAGCGGCTTTACTATGAAAGCCTGCGCAATGGTGGCCAGTTCTGGGCGCGAAATGATGCTGATGTGCTTTGGCTGGGGGAGTCGCCGGCGCGGCGCTCATGGCTTTTGCATTGGGCGGTCTATGACATGCAAACCAACCTGCCGGTCATTTACATGATGAACTTGGAAGACAGCAATAAGCACCCTTTGCCCCGCGATGACAGGCGTTGGCCGCAGGTGCAGGCGCATCTGATGGCGCAATCTTTGGGCGGGCTGAAACTCGTCACCATTGCCAAGGGTTTCGATACCGATTTTGAGGACCTGCACCCAAAACGTCTGCGCCGCATCCACCTTGGCCCGATGTATTCCAGCAGCTTCACCCTGCAATCGGGGCCGATATCTGAGGTGCTGGCCGATGCGCGGCCTGAACCCGGCAGTGATTGGGCGCTGGTCTGGACCGTGGAGGATCTGCTGGCCGAGCGTGAGGAAACCGTGAAAACGGGTTGGTTCTCCAGCGCCGAACGGCAGATTTTTGCCTCCAGCCCGTTTGCTGGCAAAACACTGGCCGATATTGGGGCAACCTCTCTGGAACGCATGATCGTTCTGCCCGAACGTCCCTTTCAGGCACTGGTCGAAAAACGCCCGCCGGGCTTTGCCGACATTCGCAAATTCGTGGTGGGCGCGGGTGGCCGCGTCATTCCGCAACGCTGAGTTTTAACGATAAGGACCTTTGCCATGGCGACCCGTGACACGATGGAATTGCGCGAAGACGATATCAAATCGCACTACCTTGCCGCGACCGAGATGCTGATGGGTATTGACCATACGCCGCGCATCGGCACCGCCCGCTATTCCGTCACCGCGCCCGAGAAATCACCGGGTGTGGCCGCCATGGGCCGCCGTTTCCGCTCCACCACCCCCGGCCTCGTTACCCGTTCTACCGCGCGGGCCGAAGGCGTGCGGCTTATGGACCGGATCGCGGAAAAGGATGAGGATGACCCGCTTACCTCCCCCGTTCAGGCCGCAGTGAGCCAAGGCTTGCGCCGCGCATTGGCGATCGCGCTGGCGGTGGGTGAGCAATACGCCCGCCAGACCCCGCTGACCGAGCTGAAGAAAGCCAATCTCGAAACACGCCTCGCCCCGGAACGCAAAGCCGAGTTTACCGAGCTGCTGGCCGCCGAGGCGCTGGCCGTGCTTTACACCTTTGGCAATGCCACCGCCTTTCTTCTGGCCCCGCAAGCCACCGAGCGCAGCGCCGAAATTGGCCCGGTCGAGGAGGTGTTGACCGATAACGCCCCCCTCGCCCTGCACGGCGCGATATGGGAGCTGGACCAAGCCATCGCTGCCCATGCCGAGGAGGATGCAAGCCTTGTGGCCACCGTTCTGGCCTATGCCGAACAGCTTATGGCCAAGGTCGCCCTACGTGCTGAATCTGCCCCGCGCCTGTCGGGCTTCACCGCCGCAAGCTGGCGGGTGGAGGCTGATGGCTTGACCATAGCAGGCTTCAAACCCGCTCTTGCCGCCAAAGGCACGGCGCTGACAATGACCTTCAAAAAGCCCAATGAGGTCGTGGGCAATCATATCGCCAAGTATCAATCCCTGCGGCTGGCCAAGATGCTTATGGCCTATGATTTTGAGCGCAAGCTGAACCCTTTTGCCGAAATGGGCGGCTTTATCTTTACCTTCATGGGCGATGGCGCACCGGGCACGGGGAAAACCACCCTGATCCAGATGATGGCCGGGCTTTTGAACGATTACTGCAAGGCGGCGGGTTATCCTTTTCGCTATCAGAATTTCTCGATTGACCAGATTGATAGCTATCAGGGTAAATCCGGCCAGAATGCCAAGGCCTTCATTACCAATGTGCTTGACCCCGCCGTGATCGGTTTTGGCACGATTGATGATATCGACCAGATCGCAGGCAAGCGCGGTGACAAACAATCGTCTGCGGGCCAGCTAGAGGTGACGGCGGTGTTCATGGAGGCCTTCGCCGGGGCCAATACGGTTGTGCGCGGCAATTGCACCTTTGGCATGTTTTCCAACTACCCCGAAAACGTCGATGATGCGCTGCGCCAACGCGCCGGCGCGCGGTTTTTGGTCGATGGCCCGCAAACGCGCGAGGATTATATCGACATCCTCGCCCTTCTGATGGGCAAAAACCACGCGATCCCGCTGGGCCAGCATGATCTTTACGCAGCCCAAGAAATGAAACGCGCCGTCGCCGCCAGCTTTGAGGGCCATTCCCGCCCGCATGAGGTAGGGCTGCTCAACGTCTGGGATAAAGTGTCGTCCCAGATCGGCGCGCTTGATACCATTGCCAAACTCGGCACCTATCTGAAGGCGATCCAAGAGGCAGACGCCCGCTTTACCGGCCGCGCGATCAAGAACATCACCGACGCAGTAAAGGTCCGCGCAATGGATTTTGAACTGCCGGATGCGTGGCTGGAAGAGCCGGATCTGTTTTTGTTCAAACCCTATGACGAGAAACTGTCGATGATCCGAGGCATGACCCAAAAGATCACCGTTGATATGGTGATCCAGGAAATCAACCGCTACGCGGATAGTGAATTCCGATATGCCGATAAATCCGACGAGATCGCGATCCAGAACATGGTCCGCGACTTTGGGCGGCATGAAGAGGCCAAGCGGCGGTATATGGAGGGGAAGGGGTGATAAGCGTGACGCATTTGACAAGCGCCGGGGGGCTGTCTGCCCCCCGGACCCCCCGAGGATATTTCTCCAAAGAGAAAGCGGATTCTGAGGGGGTTTTGGCATGATGACTTACCTCATCATCGCCGCCATTTTCATCGCGGGCTTCGCCTATGTCTTCTTTGTCGTGGTACCCTTCGTCACCCGCCCTGCCAGCCTGTTTGCTTATGGCCCTGCCCATGCGCGGATGAAGGGAATAATCATCTGTGGCCTCACTGCGTTTGCCTTGTTGTTCTTCTTCAACCCGGACCATCTGACCACCATCAAACCCCGGTTCTGGGAGGCGTTGGCCCTGACCGGGTTTTCGGCGGTCTTTTGGTTGCCGTGGTATCTTTATGCCTTCAGCCGCGGCGCCAATGCGGAAAAGGAAAAGCGATGAAACGCCTGATCCAAAAGGGCCTGATGTTTGGCAATCTGGTGGAGGTTTCCTCGCCCGCGCTGATTGAACGCTACAATCGCGCGTTGGAGTATCTTGCGGGCAAGCAGACCAAGCTTACAGATTTCCACATCGACATTTCCGGCTATTCGCCTGAGATCGGCGATGAGCTGGGCGATGATCATTACCTCAATCCCAATGGCTGCAACCGCCAGTTCATCTTGCTGACCACGGCGCAGAAATCTGCGCCTTTGCTCAACGTCACTTTCTCCACCTCGCGTGGTATCTTGCGCCAGTTTATCGAGGCCAATGAGGCGCAGCTTTTCGCGCTGACCGCGCGCGATGCCGTGGCCGGGGAGTTGGCAAACAGCGTTTATGAGGTGACACATCCTGCCCGGCTGCTTGATATCCGCCGTATCACTATTGAGGCAGATACCATTGGCGGCCATGTCGCCGATGCCGCCAAGTTGGCGCAGATGATCGACCGCTTTCGCACCGAACGGGACGGCTGGCGCGATGATGTGTTGATTGCGCAGATGATCGGGCTGGCCAAGAAGACAGGCGACGTGACCCGCGTACCCATAGCCCTGCCCAAGATGGCCTTCGAGCAGCCGAACTTCTGGACCTCGCATTTTGGCGGGCTTTATGTGTTTCGCGAACTGGCGGTTCCGGCGGTGATCTCGGCCCTGCCATCGGCGTCCTTGGGCGAGATGCCGCTGGCGCAGGTGATGGACCTGAGCCAGCGCAACAAGATCGCCGATTGGATGGAGAAAAACGGGCTGGTGGAGCCGATCATCAAGGCGCGCGGCATGGATGCCGCCGCCGTTCTGCGCCAGAAGATGGATTTCATTCTGGTGGAGGCGGCGGATGCGCTGAACATTGATCTGGGCAATGCCACCCGCAACGACCTGCGCAAGGTCGCGCATAGGCTGGGCAAGGCGCTGCCCGAAGAATTCCTTGGCCTCGCGCGGCTTCTGGCCTGGGTTGAGGGCGGCGGTGACTGGCCGCGCATTACTTCGGAACATGCCGCGTATTTCTACACGCTGCGCGCGCGCCCCCATGCTGACCGGGATCTGGTAAACATGCTGCTCAGCCAGCTTGCGCCTTTGGATGTGCGCCAGATGTTCATCACCCATAAGGAGCTTTTCTACGCCAACTATGCCCGCTGGTCTGACCGCAAGCGCGGTTATGTTGCCGATTTTCTGGAACGGGAGTATCAGGTGGATAAGGTCGGCGCGCGTTCCGCCCTCTTTGGCCCCGAACCCGGAATGGATGAGGCCGAGCGCCCCGAACCGAAACCCAGCCCCACGATGGCCGATCTGGTCGGCCCATGGGGTGCTGTGCGAAAGGCCCGCCGATGATCGGATTTATCAGATTGGCCGTTTTTGGCTTTATCGGGCTGACAGTGCTTTATTTTCTGGTCAGCATCTACTCGCGCTCGACCCGACGCGAGGAGCTTGAAAAGGCGTGGGGTGCTGAACAAGGGCCGGGGGATCGCGATGGGTTTATCGCCGCAGGCATGGCGGAATATGAAAAGGGCCTGCGCAAAAAGCTGATCTGGCTGGTCTATGTTATCCCGACCCTGGCCGTGATAGCCGCCGTTTACCTGTTGAACTTCGCCTGAAGGAGCCACGCCGATGCGCTATGTAAAATGGACATTCATCGCAATCATTGCATTGCTGTTGTTTTCCTTCTTTCATTACACGCTGCCGCAAACGGATATTGCGCGCGTCGTGGGCACCGAAAACCGTCGTATCGACTTTGGCGAGAACTCGTTCTTTTGGGCCAGCCCCGATGTTGGCACGGCGATAGATAAGAACCGTGACGTGTTTTTCATTCAGACTTTCCGTGCCGATGGAAAGCCGATGGTTTATCGCAATGAAGACACTGGATGGGGTTGGCCGCCCTATTTCAAACTGGACAGTTCCAACTTGCAGGCCGAGGCGCAAAACATGGTCTCCAACTCGGATAACCCGCGTTGGGCGGCCATTACCCATTACGGCTGGCGCAATGAATTCCTGACAATCTTTCCCAATGCCATCAGCATCCGCAGCGTCGAAGGCCCAGATGTCGGCTTTTTCCCGTGGTTTAATGTTATGTTCTTCATCGTGCTTGGTGGTGTGTTGCTTATGCTTTGGCGGATGTGGGCGCAGTTTCGTGAACGCACCATTGATCCGGCGCTGGAAAGCATCGGCGACACGATTGATGAGGTGGACGCGAAGGCCGACAATCTTTGGGCGCGCGTTACCCGGTGGTTGGGTAGCTGGAAGGGTAAACCGCGCCGCTGATTAAGAGTTCTCGGCGCTTATTGAAGCAAAGCATCGGTTTTTGACCTACGGCTTGCAGCGTGAAAGGCCGCAGAAGCTGGTCCGATCTGAGCGAGAAATGCATTGTCGAAACCCCCCAATTTCGAAGCCTTAAAAACGGGTTCAGGTTTCACAGGTTTCGCAGTAACCTTGCACAAAACGGCGGACTAAGCTGTGATCTGGAGCGAGGGGCTGTGAAATGTATGGAATGGACGAGTTGATTGCGCTGGCGATTGTGCTTGGTCTCGCGGTGGTGTTTGGCGTCATCGCCGTGCCCTTTTTGCTTGTCTCGCACCTGAATCTAAAATCCAAAGTGCGCGATCTGGAGCGATTGGTGCTGCGCAATGCTTCCGAACGGGCCAAACAGCCGCAACCCGTCACCACTTCCGCACCCACTCCCCGTACCGAACGGGCTGCCCCCGATGCGCAGATCGCTGCTGAGTCCCCATGGTCGCCCGAACCGCCAGAGGCGACCGCCGTTGTCGCTCCGCGTCCAGAACAGCCTGCCACGCCAGCGGCCTATGTTTTCAAACCCGGGCTGATCGATAATATCACTGGGTGGCTGCGCGAAAACTGGGTGCTGGCGATCGCCGCAGCGTCGCTGGCGCTGGCGGGCGTGTTCATGGTGCAATACGGGGTCGAAAAAGGGCTGCTGACGCCGTTCTGGCGCGTCATGGGGGCGCTAGGCTTTGGTACTGCGCTAATTGCAGGGGGCGAATTTATCCGCCGCCGCGCAGGAGATGAGGATGGCGCCACCCGCTACCTTCCCTCCACACTCTCCGGCGCGGGAATTGTTGTACTTTATGCCGGCGTGTTTTCCGCTCGCGCACTCTATGGGTTAATCGGCCCCGGCACCACGTTTCTGGGGCTTGGCGGCGTGTCAGTGGTGGCCTTGGTTCTGGGCTGGTTTCACGGCCCGATCCTTGCCGCCGTTGGTATCCTAGGCGCCACCGCTGCCCCCTTCATGGTGGGCGGCAGTTCCGAAAACTCTTGGATATTGCACTATTATTTCGCGATGATAGCCATTGTTGCCTTGGGCATCGACACGATAAAGCGATGGGCATGGGTTTCGGTGCTTGGCCTGATCGTGACCATTGCGGCAGGCTGGCTGCTTTACCTCGACGCCGGGGCAGAGCCGCATTTCATAGCAGGCGCACTCATCATCACCTTTGCCGCCTTCACTATCCCCGAACGCGGGTTGATCCCGCGCCAGTCCGGGCCTTCGATGCTGGAGATGCTGCGCACGCGTAGAAAATCCCTGCCGGAGTTTCCGGCCCGGCTGGCCTTTGGGGCCACTCTCGCCGCCACGGCCGCGGCCCTTGCGGTGCAAGCAGGGGCCAACACCCCTGATACTGTCTGGCTGGCGCTTGTTGCACTCATGCTGCTCCTGATCGCCACAACGCTCTGGACGCGTGAGGCCCCGGCCCTTTACGATCACGCCCTGATCCCCGGCATTGCCTTTCTGGTGGCGCTTGCGCTGGAAAGCGCGGGCTACGGCCCCTTGTTCCGCGAATTTCAACACGCGGGCCTGCCCGTCACCGAAGGCCCCGCCACCTCCATCCCAATGACCGTCTGGGTACTGGCTGCTTTTGGCGCGCTAGGCACATTGCTGATGTTTGCGCGGATGCAATGGGCGCTGGCCGAGAATGAACCTAGGCCAATCGCTCCAACCTTCTGGGCGCTTTCGGCCACCGTCTTCGCCCCGGCTACGCTGCTCACCCTCGAATTTCTTTGGGCACCGGGCGCGGTGCTTGGTCAGTATCCTTGGGCTCTTGTCGCGATCACCATGGCCGCACTTATGGTCTGGCTCGCCACTCGCGCCGCCACAGCCACCGACGAGGGACGCCCCCTGCGCGTGGGCTTTTTCGCCGTTGGCGCACTGACGCTGATTACGCTGGCCTTCTTCCTCGTGCTCACCAAATCGGCCCTCACCGTGGCGCTGGCCGTCATGGTGCTTGGCACGGCGGTGCTGGACCGCCGCTACGCCCTGCCGCCGCTTACATGGTTCATCCAGATAGCCGTCGCCATCATCACCTTCCGGCTGGTGATGTGGCCCGGCCTTGACTGGGCGCTTGGCTATGATTTTAACGGTGACGCCTTCCGCATCCCCTATTTTGAGGTCGCTTTCGCCTTCCTCGCCACCCTCGCCCTGCTGGCCCCCGCATGGTGGATTTCGCGCGGGCAACGGCTCAAAACCGCGCTGGTGCTGGAAAGCGTGTGCTGGACGATTCTCGGCGTTTTCCTCGCCATTACCCTGCTCCGCGCCGCCCCGAGGGCTGCGCAAGAAAGCCATTGGGTGATGGGCCTGATGTCCACGATCTGGATCGCGCTTGCGTTGAACCAGCTTTACCGGATGAAGGCCGGGAGCCGCTTCATGATAAGCTTGCGTGCAGGTCTGGCCGGGATTTACAGCCTTATTGCGCTTGGCACCCTCTTTGAGCTTCTCTTCAGCTCTAACCCGCTGACCGCGTATTCCGAACCCGTTGTTGGCCCGCCAATCTTTGACAGCCTCGCGCTGGCCTTCCTGCCCTTGGCTGCCGCCTTCGCCGTCGCCGCATGGAAAATTCGCCACTTCGGGCGCATCCCACGCATCGGATTCATCATAGCCTCGGCAGGCTTCAGCACGCTTTATGTTGGCATGGAAATCCGCCGCCTCTGGCGCGGGCGCGACCTGACAGTGCCGGGCTTCACCGACCCCGAGCTTTACAGCTACACCCTCGCCATGCTCTTCGCCTCCGTGGCGCTGCTGGTCTTTGCCTTTGGCCGCCGCTCTGACACCCTGCGCAAGATCGCCATGGCCGGGGTTGCGCTCACCGTCGCCAAAGTGTTCTTGGTGGATATGTCCGGCCTCTCTGGTCTGACGCGGGTGTTTTCCTTCATGGGGCTCGGCCTGTCGCTTGTGGGCCTCGCATGGCTCAACCGGAAAATGACCGCGCAATGGGAGCGCAGCGCCCCGTCGCAGCCTCAGCCGTAAAGACCAAGCTAATACCCTCTTATTCAGGCGACCCCATGACCGAACCCAGAACCTACGACTATATCATCATCGGCGCAGGGGCTGCGGGTTGCGTCTTGGCTAACCGTTTGTCCGAGAACCCAAAGACCACCGTCCTGCTGTTGGAGGCTGGCGGGCGCGATACCTATCCTTGGGTGCATATCCCCGTGGGATACCTTTATTGCATGGGCAATCCCCGCACCGATTGGTGTTATAAGACCGCGCCCGAACCGGGGCTGAACAACCGCGCGCTTAACTACCCGAGGGGTCGCATCCTTGGCGGCTGCACCGCGATCAACGGCATGATCTACATGCGCGGCCAAGCGGCGGATTATGACGGCTGGCGGCAGATGGGCAACACGGGCTGGGGCTGGGACGATGTGCTGCCCTATTTTCTGAAATCCGAAGACAATGTTCGCGGCGCCGACGCTCTGCATGCGCAGGGCGGCGAATGGCGGGTGGAAGAACCCCGCATCCGCTGGGATATTCTCGACGCGTTTCAGGCCGCCGCCGAACAGACAGGCATCCCCAAAACCGATGATTTTAACCGGGGCGACAACTTCGGCTGCGGCTATTTTCAGGTCAACCAACGCGCGGGTTGGCGCGTAAGCAGTGCCAAGGCATTCCTGCGCCCTGCCCAAAATCGCCCTAACCTGACCGTACTTACTCATGCGACCGCGCGCCACTTGTTGCTGAACGGTAGCCACGTCACGGGCGTCGCCTTCGCGCATAAGGGCCATGCGCGTGAGGCGCTGAGCGGTAAGGAAACCATCCTCGCCGCAGGCGCGATCGGCTCGCCGCAGATACTGATGCTTTCGGGGATCGGCCCTGCCGCACATCTGGCCGAACAGGGCATAACGCCGCTGCATGATCTGCCCGGCGTCGGCCAGAACCTGCAAGACCATCTGCAAATCCGCACCGTCTACAAGGTCGCCAACACCACCACGCTGAACCAGATGGCAAACAGCCTGTGGGGCAAGGCAAAGATCGCGGCCCAATACGCGCTCACCCGCTCCGGCCCGATGTCCATGGCCCCCTCTCAACTTGGTGCCTTTGCCTATTCCAGCGAGGAAAAAGCTACGCCAGACCTTGAATACCACGTCCAGCCGCTGTCCCTTGATAGCTTCGGCACCGATCTGCACCCGTTTCCGGCCATCACCGCAAGCGTCTGCAACTTGCGCCCCACCAGCCGGGGCAGCGTGACCCTGCGCAGCCCGAACCCGTCAGACGCCCCCGTCATCGCGCCCAATTTCCTGAGCACCGTCGAGGATCAGATCACCGCCACCAACGCGATCCACGTCACCCGTCGTATCATGGCCCAGCCCGCGCTGGCCCCGTTTGCGCCAGAGGAGTTCCGCCCCGGCCCAAGCCTGCAAACCCACGAAGACCTTCTCCCCGCCATCGGCGACATCGCCACCACCATCTTTCACCCCGTCGGCACCGCCACAATGGGGACAGGCCCAATGGCCGTGGTCGATGCGCAGCTTCGTGTCCACGGCCTCTCCGGGTTGCGCGTGGTCGATGCCTCGGTGATGCCCAGCATTACCTCCGGCAATACCTCCAGCCCGACTGTGATGATCGCTGAAAAGGCGGCGGATATGATCAAGACGGGGTAAGGCGCTCCTGAAGGGTAGCTTGGAGCGCAAAGAGCAACTGGCCCGTGGCGGCTTTGTTCAGATGGCTTCGAAGTACTTTATTTTCTGACCCTCCTTGTAGCGTCGCGGCCCAACAATGACATGTCGATGTAGCGCGGACATTTGGCACGCTTTGGGGGCTTTCTTGGATTACTTGTATATCTTGATCGGCTTGGTCGGTCTGTTTCTTGGTGGCGAAGCGCTTGTTCGCGGCAGCGTTAACATCGCGCGCCGAATGGCGATTTCTCCTTTCGTCATTGGCTTGACGGTCGTTGGCTTTGGGACTTCAACCCCCGAACTTCTGGTGTCGGTGCAAGCCGCCTTGCGGGGCGTTCCTGATATAGCGATTGGGAACATAATTGGATCGAACATCGCCAACATTTTGCTGATTGTCGGCCTGACCGCCTTGGTATGGCCGATCCGCGTCGCAGGGGCCACGTTGCGGCGTGACACTGCGGTCATGATCACCGCGGGGCTCTTATTGGTGCCGCTTTTTGCGTTGGGCGAAGTTGGCCGCTTGGCGGGCGGTGTATTGGTTGGTGGATTGATCCTCTATCTGGTTTGGACGTTCCTGAAGCCGGGGCAACACACCACCGACGACGAGACCGAAGCCGCGCCAATGTCCGTTGCTCTTTCGCTGTTATGGGTCGTAGTCGGCCTTGCTGCGCTGATGTTTGGCGCGCGGTTTTTGGTCGACGGTGCCGTATCCATTGCGCGGGATTTTGGTGTGTCCGAGGCGTTCATTGGCCTGACCATTGTCGCCGTAGGAACGTCGCTGCCAGAGCTTGCAACCTCGCTCATCGCGGCGTTCCGTCGACAGTCAGAGATCGCGATTGGCAATATCGTGGGCTCCAACATTTTCAACACCCTGGGCATTTTGGGTGTGACCGCACTTATTACGCCGATCCCGGTCGCATCCCGTTTCCTGACATTCGATTTGCCGATTATGGTCGCTGCGTCGTTTGTCTTGACGGGTCTGTTGCTCGCGCGGCCACAGATAAGTCGCGGCGTTGGTGCGGTGATGTTGCTGAGCTACGTCGTTTATGTTTTCGCAGCACAATAATGGAATACGGGATGCCCGATTGGCCGCATCACCCACCCCAAAATACGCGCGCGGACACACCGCGCGCGCAGCCAAAATCAATCCCGCAGTAGCTCGTTGATCGAGGTTTTGGACCGCGTCTGCGCGTCCACCTTCTTCACGATCACGGCGCAGTAAAGGTTGATCCCGTTCTTTGATGGCATTGTTCCCGCCACCACAACCGACCCGGCGGGCACCTCGCCATAGCTCACCGATCCAGTTTCCCGGTCCACGATCTTCGTCGATTGCCCGATGAAAACCCCCATCCCCAGAACCGAGCCTTCGCGGACAATACAGCCCTCAACCACTTCAGACCGGGCGCCGATAAAGCAGTTGTCTTCAATAATCGTCGGCCCCGCCTGCATCGGCTCCAACACGCCGCCAATGCCAACCCCGCCCGACAGATGCACATTCTTGCCGATCTGCGCGCAAGATCCGACCGTGGCCCAGCCGTCGACCATCGAGCCTTCATCGACATAGGCCCCGATATTGACGAACGACGGCATCAAAACCACGCCCTTGCCAATAAAGGCCGAGCGGCGAACGATAGACCCTGGCACCGCCCGAAAGCCCGCTGTGCGCCACTGCTCTGCGCCCCAGCCGGTAAACTTTGATGGGACTTTATCCCACCAGGTTGTCCCGCCATTGCCGCCCGAAATCGGCTCCATATCATTAAGCCGGAACGACAACAAAACCGCCTTCTTGGCCCATTGGTTCACATGCCAATCCGCGCCACGCTTTTCGGCCACACGCAGGTTGCCACTGTCCAGCGCGGTCAGCGTGGCCTCAATCGCGTCGCGCACCTCGCCTTTGGTGGCGGGCGAGATCGCGTCACGCGCCTCCCATGCGGCCTCGATCGCGGCTTCCAATGCGGTGTTGTTCATGCTCATTTTCCTTCGCTCAGGGTCTTTGGAATAGGGGTTTGGCCGGGTTTAACGGCCCCGACTCTATTGCGCAACAACCCATGTCACCGCCACTTGATAGAGCAGCCCATCGACGCGACTTGCTCCACAGGTCCGGCCCCGGTTTCTGCCACCCTGCGCATCGCATTAAGCAATTCCGGCACCCGCGCGCTTGCATCCCCGTGCATGCCGATATTATCCAGCCGCCCGCGATACTGCAACGCACCCGCCGCGTTGTAACCAAAGAACTCCGGCGTACAAACCGCACTGTAAGCCTGTGCGGTCGATTGGTCTTCATCCACCAGATAGGGCGCCCGCAGCCCATGCGCGACCGCAAACCGCGCCATCGCCTCTGGCGCGTCATCGGGCACGCGGGTGTAATCGTTTGGCATGATCAACCCGACCCCTATTCCGATGCCCTGCAACACCTCAATATCTGCCGCCAGCCGGTCAATCACCGTCTGAACATAGGGGCAATGGTTGCAGATAAACGCCACCAGCAACCCCTTCTTTCCCATCAGATCATCGCGCCCATAGGTCACACCGTCCGCCGTGCGCAGCCGAAAGTCCGGTGCTGCACGCCCAAAATCACAAACTTCGCTTTGCGCTGCCATGGCAAACTCCCTCATTGCTTTCATATGGCTGCAAGAACGGCTAGCCTGCCTCCACCCTACAACCTGTTTAAAAGAGTGCCAGATGAAAGACGACGCCCGCAAACACCCGTTCCGCGACAGCCAGGAAGACGTGAAGGCCGCGCGCGAGATACCCGATACCCCCCAAACCCGCGCGCCCGCCTATCGCCTCGCTTTCACGGATAATGAATTCATGTGCCGGGAGGAGTTGCGCCCCGTCCGGCTGCAACTCGAACTCCTCAAACCGCAGCTGGTGATGGATGAACGCGGGATCGAGAGCACCATCGTGCTTTTCGGTGGTGCCCGCATCCCGGAACCTGCGAAAAAAGATCAGGCCCGCACCAAATCCTTGGCGGAGCTCTCAAAATATTACGCCGAGGCGCAAAAATTCGCCTTCATTATGACAGAACGGTCCATGGCCAGCTATGGGCGCGAAAACGTCATCGTCACTGGCGGCGGCCCGGGTGTGATGGAAGCGGGAAACCGCGGCGCGCATGAGGCGGGGGGACAGAGCATCGGCCTCAACATCGTGCTGCCGCATGAACAGGCCCCCAATGAATATGTGACGCCGGATCTGTGCTTCAACTTCCACTATTTCGCGATCCGAAAAATGCATTTCCTGATGCGCGCTGCCGCAATCTGCATCTTTCCCGGCGGCTTTGGCACGCTGGACGAGTTGTTCGAAAGCCTCACGCTGATTCAGACTGGGCGCATGAAGCCCGTGCCCTTCTTGCTCTTCGGCAAAGCCTTTTGGGAGACCATCATCAACTGGGGCGCATTGGCCGAGGCAGGCACCATCTCAGCCGAAGACCTGAACCTCTTCCGCTTTGTCGAGACCGCAGAAGAGGCGATTGCAATCATCGACTCTTGGGAGGCCGCGCCAGAAGCCTGATTTCGAATGCTAATCCGTCATGGCTTAAGGCAAACCTGAAACGCTACAGTTGAATTGGCTTCAGGGCCAATCGGGGGCAGAAAGCCCCCCGCGCCGCGTCACCCCGCGCCAATCAACATCCCCGCGGCTAGCACCAGCCCGCCACCCAAGACCACCTGAAAGGTAGCGCGCAGAAATGGGGTCTGCATAAAGCGGTTCTGAATCCAGACAATCGCCCAAAGCTCCAAGAACACCACTGCAATGGCGAGCATCGTTGCGGTCCAGAAATCGGGAATAAGATAGGGCAGGGCATGGCCCAGCCCGCCCACGGTTGTCATTACCCCCGCCGCGATCCCGCGTTTGAGCGGCGAGCCACGCCCCGAAAGCTGCCCGTCATCCGATGCCGCCTCGGTAAAGCCCATCGAAATCCCCGCGCCAATCGCAGCGGCAAGGCCCACAAGCAGGGTCGTGTGGTTGTTCTGTGTGGCAAACGCCACTGCAAAAACCGGTGCGAGGGTGGACACAGAACCATCCATCAACCCCGCCAAACCCGGCTGCACCCATGTCAGCACGAATTGCCGATGCGCGGTGCGATCCTCTGCCGCGCGGGCATCGCCACCCAAGTGCTCGGCCTCCAAAAGGTCCGCCTGACCCTCATGCCGGGCCTCAGCCGCCGCAAGGTCGCCCAGAAGTTTGCGCGTCGCCGCATCCGTGGTCCGGGCCGCCGCGCGCAAATAGAAGTCATGCGCATCATGCTCCATTGCCGCCGCCTCACCGCGGATTTTCTCCAGCCCAAGGTTTTCCGTCAACCACACCGGGCGGCGCGCATAAAAGCCTGCCACATGCTCGCGCCGGATCAGGGGGATCACCTTGCCAAACCGTGCCACATGTAGGTCAATCAGCCGCTGGCGGTGCTCGTCCTCCTCCTCGGCCATGCCATCAAACACGGAGGCAGAGTTGGGGAAATCTGTGCGCAACCGTTCGGCATAGCTCCGATAGATCTGCGCATCATCTTCCTCTGACGATATTGCCAGCGCCAGAATTTCTTGCTCGGTCAGGTCGCTAAAGCGGCGGCGGTTCGAAAAGCCGGGGATCATATAAGCCTCCAATTTGGAATCATTCTAAGATACACGGGCGCGGAATTAAGGGCAACACCAAGAGGCGGAAGAAAATGAACTGCTCAGTTCATTTTTAGCTTGCAAAACTAAACCGAACGGTTCAGTTTTGCTGAACTGATCGGTTCATTTTTTTATCATAAGGATCACGCCCATGAAAGCCCTTATCTCCGCCCTCGCCCTTAGCCTCGGTGCCACCCTACCATCTTTCGCGCAAACCTCCTTTGATCTGCCTCGTCTTTTCTGGCCAACCGAGACGATCGCCCCCACATCCCAAGGCTGCATTGACCCAACTCAGCCCGGTGCACAGCCTAATAGCCTGCAAAACTAACCCGGCCTGCCTTGCTTGAACTGAACTGTCTGGTCTATGCTGCACCTATAGGAGATATCTCATGGGTGAGGCCGCACAAACCACTCGCAAGGGCCGCAAATACGATGACGTGCTGCAAGGCGCGCGTAGCGTGTTTCTGGCTCATGGTTTTGAAGGCGCCAGCGTCGATGATATTGCGCGTGCGGCGGGTGTTTCCAAGGCCACGCTCTACAGCTACTTCGCTGACAAACGGCTGCTGTTTCTGGAGGTCGCAAAGGTCGAATGCTGCCGCCAGGTCAGTGAGGCCGAAGGCAAGGTCGGGGTCGATGTTAAACTGAAGGATGCCCTGATCATCGTTGCCACCACGCTCGTAGAGTTTTTCACCTCCAATTTTTACTTGCGAATGTTCCGGGTGATTGTGGCTGAAACCGAGCGTTTCCCCGAACTGGGTCGCCAGTTTTACGAAACCGGTCCGCTTGTAGGCCGCGCTCGCATGGTAGAATACCTGCAAGAGGCCGAAGCCCGTGGCGAACTTAAGATCGACGATAAAGAACTGGCCTCGGATATGTTTTGCGAAATGTGCCGCGCCGATCTCTTTACGCAACGTCTGTTCGGGATCACTGACAAGGTGACACTGGCACAAAAAGATCGCGTTATTAAAGGCGCTGTCGCCATGTTTATGGCCCGCTACGGCCAAGACGCCACCGTAAAAACCTGAGACGCCCCGCTACTTTCCCACTTCGCCGGACGCCAAAGCGGAGCGGGGATGCCATGGCACCCATACATTTTCGATCGGAAAGGCCCCTTCATGCGCGGGATGGGAAAACTGGTGCCTCTTTAGCCCGCCTAGCGATGGCAGGCTTGCCTATCATTTTGTAAGTAAGTTCAAATCGGGTTGGCACAGGGCTGCGACAGATTTGCCTTGCAAATCGCCTGCTGGGGAACAGTGCGTGCGCCCCCATGACGAACTTGTACCCTTCCATCCCAACGAAAGGATCACACCATCAAACCGCGAGAGCAAACAGCTAGGAAACTTGCAGCATAATGGGCAATTTTTCGAGCCCTATTGAGGGCTTGCGAATTGACAGGTGGAAGCTTGCAGGCACGATTCAGCAAGAGAAATGCCGCTTCCGGTCCGAAACCAGATTGCACGGCCACCCGTTGCGCAGGCACGCTTTCAAGGGCGCGTAGCGATGCTAAAAATCGAAGAGGTCGCCCAGAAAAGAGCTGCGGCTTTTGCGGTGACGCTTTTTGTCATCATCATCATCATCGTCGCGATCTCTGTCACGGCCACGTTTTTCGCTGGGCGCTGCTTCGCCGCGCTCCGGGCGGATGGCCGCGGCCTGTTTGGCGGGCGTCGCCTGCGCGATAATCTTGTCTAACTCCCCCCGGTCCAGCCAAATGCCGCGACATTTCGGACAATGGTCGACCTCGATGCCGTTGCGATCCGTCATCAGCAGATGTTCACCATCCAGCGGGCATTTCTTTGCCCCTACGCGGCCTTGGACAAGGCGTCCTTTTTTTGGCAAACGGCCCGGCTCGGCCAATACAACCGGCTCTGCGTGATCGATACTTTTCATTTCTGGATAACCTGAGCGAGAACAGTTTTGCGTCTTGGGTTCGATTTGGGGGCGACGGGGCCGCATTCAAGAGTTCAGGCACAGAACGCGCGGTTACTGCGACCTTGTGCCCGTGCCAGCCCGCACCCTGCGATAGCCGTTCCTTGCGCCAAAAGGCCGGATACCTCAGGATACGCTAAATCGTCCTGATCAAGATCAAAACAGATATCGAGATCATGTGCTAAGCTCGCAGAATAGTGGCGCCCCGACTGCAGGAGAAATTCCCTATGATGCTTCGATTGTTCTTAGTGACTGTTGTTTGTCTAGGTTTAACGAACGTGGGGCCTGCTGCGGCACAAAATACCCCGACCGATCAACAGATACTGGAGGCATGGCTGTCCTCGCCGCATGCCGATGCCACATCTGCGGCTTTTCGCCATTGGGACGCAGAAAAAGAAATTCCGGGCACCTGTGCGGTTTGCCATTCGACAACCGGCGTTGTCGACTATCTGGCGGCACCACGAACAAGCCCCGGTCTGATTGAGCATTCTGTCGCCATAGGAACAACCGTGGAATGTGCCGCGTGCCACAATGATGGTGCCAAAGCGCTGCGCGAGGTTTTGTTTCCAAGCGGTGAGACGGTAAGCGCGCCGACCAGTTCGGCGATCTGCGCCGTGTGCCATCAGGGCCGCAATTCGATGGAACAAGTTAGCACCCGCGTTGTGGGCCTTGGTGAGGATGATGTATCGGCGGATATCCGTTTCATCAACATTCACTACGCCGCTGCGGCCTCTACCCAGGCGGGCGGCACGGCGCGCGGGGGTTTTCAATACGAAGGTCGCAGCTACGCCGGGCTGTTTGGCCATGTGGAGGGCCTTGGCACCTGTGTCGCCTGTCACGGCGCCCATGATACACGTGTTGAACTGGAAAGCTGCACGACCTGCCATAAAGGGGCCGCAGATTTCCGCGCCATCCGCACCACGCCACTGGATATTCTTGGGGATGGAGACATGAGAGCCGGGATCGGCAGCGTGATTGATCAATTGCACGGTCGGTTAGAGGCCGCGATCATGGCCTATGCGCGCGAGGTCGGGGGCGGGCCGATTGCCTATTCGGCCGCCGCGTTTCCCTATTTCTTCAACGACCTTGATGCAGACGGTGTTGTTGGCGAGGCCGAGGCCGTTTCCCCGAATGCTTATCAAAGTTGGACACCGCGCCTGCTTAAGGCCGCCTATAACTATCAGTTTGTTGGCAAGGATCGCGGGGCCTTTGCGCATAACCCGCATTATGCAATCCAGCTGATGATCGACAGCATTGAAAGCCTTTCCGAGGCCGCCAAGCTTGATACGACAGGCCTTGTGCGGCCTTGATTGGCGGGTAAGCCCATGCCGCCGCAGCGCACGCCACTGAAAATGGCGCTGACGCGTCGGGATCTACAGACGGGAAGGGTTATCGTGCAGTTCAGTTTCCGCAAAGGGCTGGTTCTTGACATGGGTGCCGCGCCCAAAGGTGATCTGATCGCGCCGCTGTCGGTCGGAACGGTTGGATTTCTGGGGCAGGATTATCCGGGCGTAACGTTTGATCTTCGCGTGGCCGAGGGCGATCTGGTCCGTATGGGCCAGACCTTGTGTGTTGACCGTCACCGGCCTGACATCCGCTTTGTCGCACCTGCCACCGGGCGCATCAGCCGCATCACGCTGGGCGCGCGGCGCAGGCTGGAGGCGTTGGAAATCGCAGTGGAGGGCGATGCCGAGCATCACCTTGACCCCGCGCACGCCCAAGGTGATGACGCAGGGCTGCGCCAGCTATTGCTAGAAAGCGGCGCATGGGCGGGCTTTCGGACACGGCCCTTCGGGCATGTGCCTGATCCGGGCCACCGCCCCGCATCCATTTTTGTCACCGCGACCGATACGAACCCTTTGGCCGCCGATCCTGTCGCGGTACTGGCCCCGCAAATGGCACTGTTCCAACGCGGCGCAGAGGCGCTTTTGCGCCTCACCGACGGCCCGGTTTTCATCTGCCAACAGCCGGGGCCGCCGCTGGCCGAAGCGCAAGGCAGGCTCCGGCTGGCGCATTTCGCCGGGCCGCACCCATCCGGGCAGGCGGGCAGCCATATTCACCGGCTTATGCCGGTATCGCGGCAACGCTCGGTCTGGCAGATCGGCTATCAGGAGGTTGTAGCCATCGGGCATCTGCTGGAAACGGGCCGGATCATGGGCACGCGCGTGCTGTCTCTGGCCGGGTCGGGCTTGATCGGGCCTGCGTTGGTCAAGGCACCATTGGGGGCCTGTCTGGCGGATCTGGTGAAAAACCAAACGCAAGACCCTGCGCCCGTTCTGCTTTCCGGCCCAATCCTTTCGGGGCATGCGACCGCCTATCTCAGACGCCATGATTTGCAGGTGACGGCTGTTGCTAGCACTGCGCGCAGCTATCCGGCGCGGCCGTTCTGGCATCGGCTGATGGATGTGCTGCCCGCCGCCCCAATTGGCGCGACACTGCCGCTTGAGGCGTTTGAGCGGGCGTTTCCCTTTGATCTGTTGCCTGCTCCGCTGATGCGGGCGCTGGCCGTGGGGGATGTCGAAACCGCCGAGCGGCTTGGCTGTCTGGAGTTGCTGGAGGAAGATCTTGCCCCGCTTAGCTGGCTTTGCCCATCGGGCAGCGACTACGGCGCGCTGTTGCGCCGCGCGCTGAACAGGCTTGCCGAGGAGCGGGTGGAATGACCCGGCAAAACGAATATCTGCCCGCCCTGTGGGACGCACACCGCGTGACGGCGACGACGTGCGCGGCGCTTCTGGCCCCCTTGGCCTTGGCGATCCATGAACGTGGCGCGGGGATTATGGCACCGTTGGTGTTGGCGCTTGGGTTGGCGGTTTTTTGGCCTTTGGTTTTTGCCCGCATGCGTGGGCGGGCAATGGGCTGGGACAGCATCGTGACCGCACTGGTCTTTGTCCTGCTACTGCCCGGCCCGGTTGCGCTTTGGCAACAAGGGCTTGCGCTTTCGTTTGGCCTAGTCTTGGGCGGCCTGATCTTTGGCGGGCATGGGCGCGGTTTTTTGAATCCGGCGGTTGCCGGCCTCGCCTTCCTGCTGTTTTCGTTTCCCGGCGCAGCAATTGAGGTGCCGGGGCCATCTGTGGCGATTGCGGCGGGGGTTGGTGGTGCGCTTTTGCTCGGGCTCGGGCTTTTGTCATGGCGGGTTGTGCTGGGTTTCGGGATCGCCATTGCGGGGCTGATGGCCGTATTTCCGGCAAGCGAAGGCTGGGTTGCGCTGCAAAGCGCGAGCCTTGTGCTGGGGCTGGTGTTCCTGATCGGTGATCCGGTTGCGGCGGCCTGCACCAATGTCGGGCGCTGGCTTTATGGCGGGCTTGCGGGCACGCTTGTGGTTATGCTTGGGCATGCCGGTGACGGGGTCGGAGCCCTGACGACAGTGGTTTTCGCAGCATTTCTGGCAAGCATTTTTGCGCCATTGATTGATCAGCTTGTTATCACACTCAATGTCCAGCGGCGGGCGCGGAGGCAGAGAAATGGCTGATCTCTCACCGATCTCGTGGTGGCGGCGGTTTTTGGCGCTGCCAAATGACAGCCGCCTTAAGACATTGGGCGTCGCGTTTCTTGTCGCGCTGGTTTCGGCCATCACCGTTTCCGCCACCTCTGTCACGCTCAAGCCCCGCCAGCAGGCGCATATCGAGGCCGCCCGTGCGGCCAATCTTGCTGCAATGATCGCCACACTTCCGGGCTTGGCGGATATCTTGCGGCAAACGGGTGCCGAGACTTTGGAAACCGTTCTGGTTGACCTGAGAACCGGGCAGATCGACGGCAATTACGATGCGACCAGTTATGATTTCCTTGCCGCTCAGACCGATCCGGCCCAAGGCACGGCCCTTTTGCCCGAGGATGATCTTGCGGGGATAGGCCAGCGCCCGCACCTCGCGCCGGTCTATCTGTTGCGGGGAGTGGATGGTTTGGCGTTGGTGGTGCTGCCGGTCTACGGCAAGGGCTATCAATCGATGATCCGCGCCTATCTCGCGCTGGAGGGGGATTTGAACACGGTCGCAGCCCTTAGCATCTATGAGCAGGGCGAAACGCCGGGGCTTGGCTCACGGATCACCGATCCGGGGTGGCAGGCGCTTTGGTCGGGCAAGCAGGCGGCGGATGCTTCGGGGGAAATAATCATATCCGTGGTGCGGGGCAGTGCGGCAACCGCATCCGAAGTTGACGGCATCACCGGGGCTACCCGCTCATCCACCGGGGTCGCGAACCTTGTGCACTTCTGGCTGGGGGCGGACGGGTATGGCGGTTTTCTGGCCCGGCTCAAGACGGGGGATTTGTGAAATGACCAAATCAAACCTACGCCATCTGACCTCCCCTCTGATCGACAACAACCCGATCACGCTGCAAATGCTTGGCATCTGTTCGGCGCTGGCGGTGACGACCGCGCTGGATACCGCCCTGACCATGAGCCTTGCCCTCATGGCGGTTCTGGCAACGGCCAGCACCGTCATCAGCCTGATCAGGCGGCATATCCCGGCCTCGATCCGGCTGGTGGTGCAGATCACCATCATCGCCTCACTGGTCATTGTAGCGGATCAGGTACTGCGGGCCTTTGCCTATGAGATAAGCCAGCGCCTGTCGGTATTTGTGGGGCTGATCGTGACCAATTGCATTGTGCTGGGGCGTGCGGAATCCTTTGCGATGCGCAATCCGGTCTGGCCCAGCCTGCTGGACGGATTGGGCAATGGGCTTGGCTATGGCTTGATCTTGATGCTGGTGGCCACAATCCGCGAATTACTGGGGTCCGGCTCATTGTTCGGGGTGCCGGTGTTGCCTTTGGCGGTCGACGGCGGTTGGTTCGTGCCGCTGGGCTTCATGCTGCTGGCCCCAAGCGCATTTTTCATCATCGGCCTGCTGATCTGGGCCATCCGCACCCGCCGCCCCGCGCAGGCAGAGGCCGATGAATTCCCGATTTTGACTGCGGCCGCGGGAGGTCGCAAATGATCGAACTTTTCCTCCAATCCGTGCTTCAGGACAATCTTGCGCTGACCTTCTTTCTTGGCATCTGCACCTTTCTTGCCGTGTCGAAACGGGTGGAAACTGCCTTTGGGCTTGGGCTTGCCATGATCGTGGTACAATCGGTGACGGTGCCGATTAATTACCTGATATTTCAGGGGCTTTTGATCGAAGGTGCATGGGGGTGGGCCGGGCTGCCCGAGGTCGATCTGACCTTTCTCAAGCTGATCTCCTTTATCGGGGTGATCGCCGCCATCGTGCAAATCCTTGAGATGAGCCTTGATCGATATGCCCCCGCGCTGCACCGCAATCTGGGGGTGTTTCTGCCGCTGATCACCGTAAATTGCGCCATTCTGGGCGGTAGCCTGTTCATGGTGGATCGCCGTTATGACCTGCCTGAAAGCATGGTCTATGGGTTTGGTAGCGGTGTTGGTTGGGCGTTGGCCATTGTCGCCTTCGCGGCCATCCGCGAACGGTTGCGCTATGCTGACGTGCCCCACGGGCTGCGCGGGCTGGGGCTTTCCTTTATTGTGACGGGGTTGATGTCCATGGGGTTCTCGGCCTTTGTCGGGGTAAATCTGCCATGACAGAGATGCTTCTGGGCAGCGCCGTTTTTGTTTGCATCGTGCTGGTGCTGGTCGGCATGGTGCTGGCCGCGCGGGCGTTTTTGATGCCCTCGGGGCATGTCGCAATTCAGGTGAACGGGCGGCACGACATCACAGCCCGGACCGGCGAAAAGCTGCTGTCAGTGCTGGCCGGGGCCGGGATTGCCATTCCCTCGGCTTGCGGTGGCGCGGGAACCTGTGGGCAATGCCGGGTTCAGGTAACGGAAGGCCGCACTCCGGCGCGGCAGACCGAAACAGCGCTGCTATCACGCGGCGATATTGCAGAGGGCCAAAGGCTGGCTTGTCAGACAGTGCTGCGCGGGAACATGGCAATCAGCCTGCCGGAAAGCATGTTGGCGGCAAAGTCCTGGCAATGTCACGTCGCCTCAAGCCGCACCATTGCACCGATGATCCGCGAGATTGTTCTGGAACTGCCCGAAGGCGCCGCCTTTGCCTTTACCCCCGGCGCTTTCGTCATGGTCGAGGCACCGGCCTATGACCTGCAGTTTGCCGATTACAAGATCGCGCCCGAACATCAGGCAGCATGGAAAGGGGCGGGTTTGCGGGCTTTGACCTCCTCCAGCAAAGGCCCGGCTAAACGTGCTTATTCCATCGCCAATCGCGTGGACGCGCCTGCCGGGCGCATCGTCTTGCTGATCCGGCTGGCCTTGCCGCCACCCTATCGTACAGACGTGCCGCCGGGCGTGGTATCGTCCTGGCTGTTCGGGCTTGATGCGGGGGATAGTGTTTCCGTTTCCGGCCCGTTCGGCACTTTCGCAGCACAAGACAGCGCGCGCGAGATGGTCTTTATCGGAGGCGGTGTCGGCATGGCGCCGCTGCGGGCGATCATCTCGGACCAGCTGGAGCGGCAAGGCACGACCCGCAAGATAAGTTTTTGGTATGGCGCGCGCAGCCGGGTGGACCTGTTTTATGAGCAGGAATTCGAGATGCTACAGGCCAAGAACCCCAATTTCGATTGGATCGCTGCGCTATCCGACCCCGCGCCGGATGACAATTGGCAGGGCGAAACCGGCTTTATCCATGAGATTGCCTTGCGCTGCCATCTTGCCGCCCATCCGGCACCCCATGATTGTGAATACTACCTGTGCGGCCCGCCGCTGATGATCCGGGCCGTGCTGGCAATGCTTGATGATCTGGGCGTCGATCCCGGCCAGATTTTCAACGATGATTTTGGAGGTTAGCCAATGCGTTGCTCAAGACGTGGATTCATGGTTGGCGCGGGTGCAATGCTTTCGGCAACAGCACTTTTTGCCGGGCCGGGCGATGTTTTGCAGATTGATGGTCCGGCTTTTGGGGCGGGCTGGCGTGTCAGGGTTGCGGCGGGGGCGGATGCGGGGCCAATCATTGCGGCTGTCACGGGTGTCGCGGCCTCGGTCGATGCCGCGATGTCACCGTTCCGGCCGACGTCCGAGATTTCGCGCTTCAACCGCATGGAGACGCTGGATTGGGTTCCGCTTTCGGTGGAAACCTGCGCCACGATCCTTGAGGCAAAGCGCATCGCCGCACTGACCCAAGGCGCGTTTGATCCGACGCTTGGCGGGCTGGTCGGGCGCTATGGCTTTGGCCCGATTACCACACTGCCAGCCGGATCGTTCGAGGGGCTTTCGATTGGCGCAAATGCTGCAAAAAAGGCCCATGTATTGCAGACACTGGACCTTTGCGGCATTGCCAAGGGACAGGCGCTGGACCGGATTGCCGCCGCATTGATGGCCCTTGGTCACGGTGATTTTTTCGTCGAACTCGGGGGCGAGGTTTATGCGCAGGGGTATCACCCGGATGGGCGCCCGTGGCGCGCGGGCATTGAGCGCCCGCTGCCGGGGCTTGCCGCGCCGTTGCGCATTGTGGTGGTGAACGGTGAGGCTTTGGCGACCTCGGGCGACCGGGCCAACAGCTTTGTTCACGCTGGCAAGCGCTATGGGCACATCATCGACCCGCAGCGCGGACGGCCCGCCGATACTGCGCTGGCCTCGGTTTCGGTGTTTGCCCCGCGCGCGATCACCGCAGATGCATTGGCCACCGCCCTGTTTGCAATGGGGCCGGAAAATGGGCCTGCCTTTGCCGCGCGCCAACAAATCCCGGCCCTGTTCGTATTGCGTGACGGAGACGGGCTGCGCGAGGCTGCGACCGCCGATTTCTCAACCCGGTTCATTGGATAGGAGCCCGCATATGATGACCTTCCTGTTAGCCTTTTGTCTTGTCCTTCTGGCCTTTGCCGGCCTGTCTTTGGCGGTGATCTTTGGGCGCGCGCCGATCAAGGGATCTTGCGGCGGATTGGCCTGCATTCCGGGCGCAGATTGCGCCGCCTGCCCGAACCATTCCAGCGCGGATAAACCAACATGAACCCCCGGCCCCGCATTCGCAATTATATGGCAACGGAGCTGACGCTGCTGCGCCCCGAGATGGAAATTCTCCATGCTATGGAAATTTTGCTGGAAAAGCGCATTTCGGGCGCGCCGGTCGTTGATACGGAAGGTGCCGTGGTCGGTGTTCTCTCCAAGAAGGACTGTTTACGCGCGGCGCTGAATGCCGCGTATTTTCAGGAATGGGGCAGCCCGGTGGCGGGCTTCATGAGCACCAAGGTGGAGGTGCTGGAGGCCGATATGGACCTTGTCGCCGCGGCAGAGCGCTTTCTAGCCAGCAACTACCGCCGTTTTCCAGTGCTGCAGGAAGGCCGTCTGGTCGGACAGATCAGCCGCGCCGACCTGCTGCGTGCGCTGGTCGAAAACTGGCGTTAGAACGCAACGCCCCCTCGCCTGCTTTCATTTCAAGTTGCAGATACTGCCAGAAGGCGGCGTCAGCGCACCACATGTACCGAGCATTGTGCATGGCGCACCACCCGGCTCGCTGTGCTGCCCAGAAAGTAATCCTGCAGGCCCGGACGATGCGAATCGAGGACGATGCAGTCGACCAGATTTTCTTCGGCCCAATCCAGAATGGTGCGGCTGGAATGGCCTTCGACCAGCACGCCAACCCCATGGTCAAACCGGGCTGCCAACCCGTCAAGCCGGTTGCGGATCGCTTCTCTCAGGCCCAAGTCATACTTTGCCGGCACA
>CALEMZ010000460.1 GCA_937910975.1 uncultured Pseudorhodobacter sp.
TAGCGCGCTCAATGGGCAGATTGCGGGCCAGCCTGCCGCCAATGGCAGGGACCGCGATCGTGTCGGGGAGAGCGCTGAGCCAGGTGGACTGGCGGAGTTTTTTCAGAGGTGATGTGAACATCATCCAGCTCCTGTTTCGTCATGCTCCGGGGTCGTCTTGGGGTGACAACTGCCGGGCCCGACGCCGCCCTGGAGCTTGCGGTCGAGGTGTTTCCCCAAGGGTTTTGCATTCCCCCGAAGGCCCGGCATGTTTTTGAATTTCGCTTGGCCCTACTTACCGACGCGGGGCGCAAACTGTCGGGGCGCTGCCTCGAAATACCCATCCAGCCCCATTGCTATGGCGGCTTTCCGAATGACGTTGAGGCGCTCGTAGATCGTGCTGCGGTGCAGGCCCAAAATACGCGCAGCATCCGCTACTGAGCCCTGGCTCACAGCAATCGCTATGCGCCGTGAACTCGGGCAAAGGGAGGCGAGGAACTTGGCCACATCGGTTTTCAGACCTGCGCCGTGCGCGGCGGCAAAATCGTCTGCACCAAAGGCAGGAGAGGTCTCGCTCAGCGTATCGGCAAGTGTAAGGCCCTCATGACCGTCCTGGGCAAGGATTGGTGTAGCAAAAGACTGCGTCTTGCGACTGGCCTTTGCGGCCTGGCTTTGGCGTGCAAGATCCGCGATCCTGTTTTTGACGATGCGATCGACAAAGGTGTCGAAGCAGGCGCGTGTGGGATCAAACTGTTCGGCGCGGCGCAGAATCTCTTCCCTCAGTGCGGATTTCACAAAAAACGGACAGCCTTTTCACTAATTCGCGGACAGCTGTTTCAGTAATAAGCGGACAGCTGGTCTGACGCTGGACTTTTCTCATTTGTTTCATTCATGGTGCAATGGTTTCGACTTTTTCACTGTTGGTCAAGGCGGTTATTTTCCCCTTTTTGCGCATGCTCTCGCCCTTCAGTTCAATTCTGTGCGCATTGTGAATGATACGATCAAGAATGGCGTCGGCGATCGTAGCTTCGCCGATCATTTCGTGCCAGGCCGAGACCGGGAGTTGGGCGGTAATCATGGTTGATTTGCGTTGGTAGCGTTCCTCGAAGATTTCCAACAGATCGAGGCGCTGCTGATCGTTCAGACTGTGGGTCCCCCAATCATCGAGGATCAGCAACTGGACACGGGCGAGCTTGTCAACGAGACGCGGAAAACGCCCATCGATCCTGGCCATGGCCATGTCCTCGAACAACCGGGGCATGCGCATGTAGGCCACCGAATGGTCGAGCCTGGCAGCCTGGTGGCCGAAGGCACAGGCCATCCAGGTTTTACCGGTGCCGGTTTGTCCGCTCAAGATAAGGTTCTCGTGGGCCTTCAGCCAGCCGCCTTGTGCCAGAGCTAGCATATTGCGCCGATCAAGCCCGCGTGGCGCAGCAAAGTCGATATCTTCGATGCAGGCATTTGGAAAGCGCAGCTTGGCAGCACGCAAGCGGTTGGAAAACCGTTTTTCGGCACGCGTACTTGCTTCGCATTCCAGCATCAGGGCCAGCCATTCATCACGGCTCAAAGCCGCGTTCGGGTCCTGTTCCGCAAGGTCACGCCAGGCGCAAGCCATGCCGGTCAGGCCGAGTGTGTTCAGTTGATCAAGGGTTGGGTGTGTTAACATGTTCGATGTCCTTATGGGGTTACTGGTAATAGGCGCGACCACGGATATTGTCGTGTGCCGGGGCGGGTTTGGGCGGCGCAGGCGGATCGGCCATCTTGTCAAGGCCCGAGGAAAGAATGGATCTGACTGAGCTGTAGTTGACGGTATTGTTGCTCAAGGCGCGATCACAGGCGGCCTCGAGGCGTTCCGGGCCATATTTACGGTTCAGACTGAGGATCCCGAGAGCTGAGCGATAGCCTTGTTCCGGGTGCGGCCTCTCGCGCATCAGTCGATCGACAAGGGCGGCAGTGTGATAACCGGTTTTTGCCGCCCTGTGGATCAGACCTTCCGGGGTCATGCCCGCATGGCGCTGATGTGCCTTGGGCATATGTTCCCTGACGGTGGTATGGCCGCCCCTCTGGCCGCGCCGAGTATGTAAGGTAACGCGTTGATGTTGATGGAATATCTCCACCATGCGATGGGTGAGGCGTACATCGACCATTCGCCCGATCAGGTTGTGCGGGACGGAATAGAAGCAATGATCAACCTCGACGTGATAATCGGGGTGAACCTTGGCGCGCTTCCATTCGGCGTATTCAAAGGGCTGGTCCGGCAGCGGGCCAAGGGCCGCCTTCTCAATCTGCTCAAACACCTCATGGCGGGATTTGCCAATATGGCGCATGGGGCGATTATTGAGGTCGTTCAGCAAGCCGGCAATGGCCACGTTCAGAGTATCGATCGAAAAGAAGCATTGGTTGCGCAGGCGCGCAAGGATCCAGCGCTCGACAATCAGAACCGCCCCCTCGACCTTGCCTTTGTCGCGCGGTTTACGCGGCCGGGTTGGTAGCACGGTTGTATCATAGTGCTCAGCCATCGCTTCGAATGTCGGGTTTACTGTCGGCTCGAACCAGAGCGGTTTGATGACCCCCGACTTGAGATTGTCGCAAACGATCGCCTTGGGTACGCCTTCGAAAAAAGCCAGCGCCCGGCACTGAGCTTCAATCCAGTCCGGCAACTTCTGGCTCAGGCTCGCCCAGACGAAGGTATAAGAAGAGGCCCCCAGAATGGCGACGAAAATTTGCGCCTTGTGAACCTCACCTGTGCCGGGGTCCGTGATCGGAACCGTATGTCCGGCATAGTCCGTTTGCATTACCGCCCCGGCCTCATGGCGGTTGCGGAAACTGGCGCTGGTGCGCTTCTGAAAGGCGCGAAACTGACCACAGAACCATGTGTAACCGCATACGCCGTTTCTGTCAGTTGATGGGGATCTGGCCGTCAAACTGACCCATCAGGCGGACTGGGCCGCGCAAACGGGCATGGCGCTCTTTGTCGTGCCGGGCACAGTTCACGAGGCGGGCGCTGCACGCTCTGAGCATATTGCCCAGATGCAGGTTGTCCTGGTCGACATCGATCACGGCGATATCGCGGCAAAACGCAGTCATCTTATCCAGCACCTTGGCACGCCAACGCTCGAAGTGGCATCAGGCGGCGTCACACCCGAGGGGCAGGACAATCTCCATCTTTACTGGCGGCTGACAGAGCCTGCTGAAGGTGAGGATATCGCCCGCGTCTGCCGGGCGCGTCAGATGATTGCTGCCAAGGTTGGGGGCGATCCCTCGTTCAAATCGGCACATCAGCCCATCCGCGTGGCGGGGTCGGTTCATGCAAAGTCTGGCGTCAAACGGTTGGTCTCTATCCTCGATTATCGCCCCGTTGACTTTGACCTTGGTGAATTGGCGGAGGCCATCTTTGCCATGCCTCCGATGGAAGGCCTTGCTGCAGAGGCGCTGGATTTTAACGCCGTACCTGGTGAGCGCGGCAGCGTGCCTGAGCTCTTTGCCAAGCCCGTTCGCGAAGGCGGCGTGGACGGCACGACACGGTTTGACGCGCTTTCACGCGTGATTGGGTATTGGATCCGGCGCAGTCGCGAAGGGCATGTCACGCCTGCGGAAGCCTGGGCTGAGATTGTGGCCTATAACGACGCGCGCATTGATCCCCCGTGGCCAGATGCGCGCCTCCGGCAAGAAGCCGAGCGGCTTTGGCGGCTGGATCAAGCCCGCAACGGGGACATTCCCGATGAGGAAGGCCTCGAGCCTGATGCCAGCTATGGGGGTGGGAATGGCTCAGGCAATGAAGGCCCAACCCCTGTGCGGTTTTCCGAGGATGCACTGGCCTCGACCTTTGCTGCCCAGCATTCGGATGCCTGGCGCTATGTCGCTGGCTGGGGCCAATGGCTGACCTGGACGGGGCGCATCTGGAAGCGCGAGGACACGCTGCAGGCCTTTGATCTGGCGCGCCAGGTCTGTCGTGCCGCCGCGGCGCGCTCACCATCCTCCAAGGTCCGCACAAAGCTCTCAGCC
>CALEMZ010000461.1 GCA_937910975.1 uncultured Pseudorhodobacter sp.
CCCCGGACATGCGCCCATCCGTCACCAACGCCACCTTCAGCCCCCGGTCTTGCAGCACCGACAGGATCGGGGTGAGCGAATGGAGTTCCGGCATCCCATTGGCGCGCGGGCCTTGGAAGCGGACAACAACCACAGTGTCACTGGTAAATTCCCCGGCACGAAAGGCGGTCTTAACCGCCTCTTGGCTGTGGAACACCCGCACAGGGGCCTCCACCACATGCCGCTCCGGTGCCACGGCAGAGATTTTGATCACGCCACGCCCCAGATTTCCCGAAAGCTGCTTCAACCCGCCCACAGCCGCAAATGGCGCCGTGACGGGGCGCAGTATTTTGTTGTTCAAACTGGATTTTGCCCCATCCTCCCAAACCACGGCCCCACCCTTCAGCTTCGGCTCCCTTCGGTAAGCCTGCAGCCCTTCGCCCAGAATGGTCTTGGTGTCGGGGTGTAACAGCCCCTGATCCAGCAATTGCCCGATCATGAAACCTAGCCCGCCTGCCGCATGGAAATGGTTCACATCGGCCAGACCGTTGGGGTAAATCTTGGCCATCAACGGCACTGCGTCCGAAAGATCGGCGAAATCCTCAAGGTCCAGAAAAACCCCTGCTGCACGCGCCATCGCAGGCAAATGCAGCACGAGGTTGGTAGAGCCGCCCGTGGCCATCAGCCCCACGATACCATTCACAAAACTGCGCTCATCAAGTACCTCGCCCGCCGGGGTGAAATGCTTGCCAAGGGCCGTAATTGCCGCCGCTCGTTCCACCGCAGCCCCCGTCAGCGCATCACGCAGCCCGTTGCCGGGATTGACGAAGCTGGCACCGGGCAGGTGTAGCCCCATGAATTCCATCAGCATCTGGTTGGTATTGGCCGTGCCGTAAAAAGTGCAGGTGCCGGGGCCGTGATAGCTGGCCATTTCCGCCGCCATCAGCGCGCCGCGCCCCACTTCTCCCGTAGCAAAAGCATTGCGCACCTTTGATTTCTCATCATTGGGCAACCCGCTTGGCATTGGCCCCGCAGGCACGAACACCGCCGGGATATGCCCGAAGGTCGCCGCAGCGATAATCAAACCGGGAACGATCTTGTCACAAACGCCAAGGTATAGCGCTGCATCAAAGACGTTATGCGACAGCGCCACACCTGCGGCCAGCGCGATCACATCGCGGGAAAACAGGCTCAGCTCCATCCCCGGCTGGCCTTGTGTCACCCCGTCACACATCGCAGGCACGCCGCCCGCCACCTGTGCTGTGGCCCCGGCCTTTCGCGCGGCGGCCCGGATCAGATCGGGGTATCGCTCATAAGGCTGATGTGCCGAGAGCATATCGTTATAAGCGGTGATAATGCCCAGGTTTGGCGCACGCTCGGCCACCAGCGCATCCTTATCCGTTCCCATCGCCGCATAGGCATGGGCCTGATTGCCACAAGACAGATGGGCCCGCGCGGGCCCTTTAGCCACCGCTGCCGCCATGTGGCCCAGATACGCCGCCCGGCTTTGCGCGGAGCGGGCGCGGATACGATCCGTCACGCGGTCAATCGTGCTATTCAGGGTCATGGCAGGCCTCATATTGCAAGAATGGATTTACCAGCGTTAGCGCTAACAGAGACGAAAGGAAAGGGCTTTCCATTCAGAACTCGGCAGTCCGGGTCAATCCACGTTAAATAGTCAACGATGCAAATCTTAGGTTTTAGACCGCAACCTCATCCCCTAGGCCGCAGTGAAACGCCCCGCAATTTTAGTGATTTTACTAGGATTTCTGTGGCCAATTGGTCACGAATGCAGCGTTCAAGGCAGCAATAGCTCAATATTGAACGACCATTTCCCCATTTCGGCCACATTCCGCGCCCAACACTCAGCTCAAGATACAAGGCACAGAACGTACCGAAAGGAAAAGCCATGAAGGCTGTTCGCATTTTTCTCGCACTTGGGCTGGCACTGGGATTGTCAGCTTGTGGTAGCCCAGACTTGGCATCGCGGAATGCGCCGCTCAACACTTCCAATCTATCGCTGGCGTCTGATGCGGCACAAAAGCGGGTTGTGTTGTCGTCGCAATACAACGTCACCGAAATTCGGATTGCTGTACCACGGGCGCTTACGGTGTCTGAGGCGAACATGTTTTACCCCAGCGCCGACATCGTTTGGCGGGGTGAACCGCTCGGTGATCGGCAAATGCAGGTACATTCCATTTTTACCGATGCCTTTGGCATGGGCGCCGCACATATGAAATCCGGCCCTGAGGTGATCGTAGAGGCCGAGGTGAAGCGTTTTCATGGTGTGACCGAGAAAACCCGCTACACCGTGGGCGGCGTGTTCAATATGGAATTCATCCTGACGGTGCGTTCGGCCCAGACCGGAGAGATCATTGACGGCCCGCGATTTGTGGAAGCCAATGTAAAAGCGGCGGGCGGTAGTGCCGCGATCGAAGAGGAACAGGCAGGACGCACCCAGCGTGTTGTTGTGATCGAAGCCCTGCGTGCCAAGATTCGGCAAGAGCTGTCGCGGCAATATGAAATGGCACCAGTCAGCCGCAATTCCGCGCCGATCGCCCTGACGCCGGGCCGCTTGCTGGAACAATCACCGCTGCCGCTGTAATTTAGGCGCAGATG
>CALEMZ010000462.1 GCA_937910975.1 uncultured Pseudorhodobacter sp.
CGGGCTACTGCCAAACCTTTTGAGTTGGTACTGTCAAACGTTGTGAACACTAACAGAGGCCCATTCACCCCCCGGGATATTTGTGCCGAAAAGAAAGCGGGTACGGGGCGACTGTTGCATTGCGCAAAAGGCCCGGGGGTTGGGTTGGCATTTGGGGCGCTGACCTGTATCGGAGGCACAATGGATGGGCTGCGCTGTTTTGGGTGTGAGCCGGAAAAGAAGGGCGGCGCGCCTGAGCGTGGGGCCTTGAGGGATAAGATATCATGATTTCGATGCATCTTTACCGCCAGCAATGGTTTGGAAATATCCGCGCGGATTTGCTGTCAGGGCTGGTGGTGGCTTTGGCGCTGATCCCCGAGGCGATTGCCTTTTCGATCATCGCGGGGGTGGACCCCAAGGTCGGGCTTTATGCCTCGTTCTCGATAGCGGTGATTTGCGCGATTACCGGCGGGCGGCCGGGGATGATTTCGGCGGCGACGGCGGCAACGGCGGTGTTGATGATAACTTTGGTCAAGGATCATGGCTTGCAGTATTTGCTGGCCGCGACCGTGTTGGCCGGGTTGCTACAGATCGGGGCGGGGATTTTGCGGCTGGGGCGGGTGATGCGCTTTGTGTCGAAATCGGTGATGACGGGCTTTGTGAATGCGCTGGCGATCCTGATTTTCATGGCGCAATTGCCGGAGCTTGACCCATCCAAGGTGACATGGCTGACCTATGTTCTGGTCGTTGCGGGTTTGGGGATTATCTATTTGTTTCCGCTGCTGACCAAGGCGGTGCCCTCGCCTTTGGTCACAATTGTTGTGCTGACGGCGCTTACGCTGTTTTTCGGTTGGGATGTGCGCACGGTGGGCGATATGGGGGCGTTGCCCGATACGCTGCCGATTTTCCTGATCCCCGATATTCCGCTGACATGGGAAACCTTGCAGATCATCTTGCCCTATTCGGCAGCGGTGGCGGTGGTGGGCCTGCTTGAAAGCCTGATGACGCAAAACATCGTCGATGATCTGACCGACACCACGTCGAGCCGCGATCAGGAGTGTATCGGGCAGGGGCTGGCCAATACCGCGACCGGGTTTATCGGTGGCATGGCGGGTTGTGCGATGATCGGGCAGAGCATCATCAACGTCAAATCCGGTGGGCGCGGGCGGCTTTCGACCTTTGTGGCCGGTGTGATGCTTTTGGTCTTTTGCGTGGGTCTTGGCGATTGGGTGAGCCGAATTCCGATGGCGGCTTTGGTGGCCATCATGATCATGGTCAGTATCGGTACTTTCTCATGGTCCTCAATCAAGGCGCTTCGGACGCACCCAACCTCCAGTTCCGTCGTCATGCTGGCCACGGTTGCGGCGGTGATTTACACCCATAACCTTGCGATCGGGGTGGGCATCGGTGTGCTGCTTTCGGGCATCTTCTTTGCGGGCAAGATCGCGCAATTGTTCCGCGTTACATCGGTGCTTTCGGCGGATGGGGCAGAGCGGATCTATAAGGTTGATGGGCAGTTGTTCTTTGCCAGCGTTGAAGATTTCATGAAGGCGTTTGATTTCCGCGAGGTGTTGGACCGGGTGGTGATTGACGTTTCAGACGCGCATATCTGGGATATTTCCTCGGTGGCGGCTTTGGATATGGCGGTGCTGAAGTTTCGCCGCGATGGGGCGGAGGTGCAGATCATTGGCATGAACGTGGCTTCGGAGACCATCGTGGATGAGCTGGCGTTGCATGACAAACCCGGCGCGCTTGACAAGATGTTGGCGCATTGAAGGGAGATGGGGATATGAAGATTATCGCTTTGGTAGATGGCTCGCTTTATGCCCATTCGGTTTGTGAATTGGCGGGCTGGGCCGGGGTACGGCTGGGCGGGCATGTGGAGGCGTTGCATGTGTTGGGCCGCCGCGAGGCAGGCGCGCAGGATCTTTCCGGCGCGATCCGGCTTGGCGCACGCACGGCTTTGCTGGAGGAGTTGGCAGCACTGGATGCGCAGCGCGCCAAACTGGTCATGCATAGGGGCCGCGCGATATTGGAGGATGCCAAGGCGGTGCTGGAGGCCGCTGGCCTGGAGGCGCCGACAACCCGGCTGCGTCATGGAGATTTGCTGGAAGAAATGGGCAGTGGCTTTGATCTGATCGTGATCGGCAAGCGTGGTGAGGCGGCGGATTTTGCCAAGGGGCATCTGGGATCGAATCTGGAGCGCATCGTGCGGGGGGCAAAGACCCCGGTGCTGGTGGCCGCTCGTGCTTTTTCGCCAATCAAACGGGTGCTTTTAGCCTATGATGGTGGGCCTTCGGCCATGCGGGCGGTAGATCACATCGCGCAAAGCCCTTTGTACAAGGGGCTGGAGGTGGTGATCGTCAGCGTTGGCGAAGGGGCTGCCTTGCAAACCGGGCTGACGCAGGCGCAAGCGCGGCTGCGTGCAGGCGGTGTGGAGGCCAAGACTGAACTGGTCGCAGGCCAGCCCGAAACCGCCTTGCCCAAGCTGATCGAGGCGCAGGGCTTTGATATGCTGGTTATGGGCGCCTATGGTCACAGCCGCATCCGCAGCCTGATCATCGGCTCTACCACCACGGAAATGGTGCGCTCGTGCAAAGTGCCGGTGATGCTGGTGCGATAAAGCGTTTTTGGTTGATCGGGTCATAGAATGATACCCTGAAACACTACAGGGGCTTGAATTGGGGCGCGTCTCGGCGTTCCTATGGGGCAAAACAACGCAAAGGCCCCGCCCATGCCCGCAAAACGTAATGTGCTTTTCATCGTCATCGACCAGCTGCGCGCCGATTGCCTGACCGGGGCTTTGGCAGAGGTGACGCCGCTGCCAAACCTGCGGGCGCTGATGGAGGAGGCCGTCAGCTTCATGCGGCATTATTCGGTCGTGAACCCCTGCGGGCCGTCGCGCGCCTCAATCCTGACGGGGCAATATGCGATGAACCACGGCGCGGTGCGCAATGGCACGCCCTTGCCGCATGATACGCCCAATATCGCGACCGAGGCGCGCAAGGCGGGCTATTTACCCCTGCTTTATGGCTATACCGATAGCGCACAAGACCCGCGGGCCTATGATCCGCGCGATCCGGCGCTGACCTCTTATGAGGAGGTGATGCCGGGGTTTCATGAGGTGGTGGAGATGCGGCTGGAGCTGAGCCTGCCGTGGCGCGCCGACCTGATGGCCAAGGGTTATGACGTGCCACCTTACCCCGACATTTTCCGCCCCAACGGGCCAAAGCTGGATGATCCGGCCCTTTACCGCGCCGAGGATAGCGATACCGCCTTTCTGACCGATCAGTTTTTACGCGGGCTTTTGGGGCGGCCCAAGGGTTGGTTCGCACATCTGACCTATATTCGCCCGCACCCGCCTTTGGTGGCCCCGGCGCCTTATAACCGGATGGTCAGCCCCGCAGATATTCCCGCCCCGGTGACGGTGGGCGACAGGGCCACCGAACAAGCCCGCCACCCGTTTATCGAAACCAGCCATAATCGCGTGCCGATCTCTTCGGTGGTCCAAGGCTTTCCCAATCTGCAACCGAACCCCGAAAACATCGCCACCCTGCGCGCGATCTATCTGGGGCTGGCGGCCGAGGTGGATCATCACATTGGCCGGGTAATTGGTGCGCTGAAAGAGGCCGGAATTTATGATGATACCCTGCTGGTGGTGACGGCAGATCATGGTGAGATGTTGGGCGACCACCATGTTTGGGGCAAGCAGACCTTTTATGATGCTGCCTATCACACGCCGTTGATTATACGTGACCCGGAACATCCTGCCGCCCACGGCCAAAGGATCACGGTGCCAACCGAATCCATCGATATTGCGCCCACGGTGCTTGATTGGCTGAAGCAACTGCCCCCCGACACGATGGATGGGCGCGCGCTGACCCCGTTCTTGCAAGGCAAAACACCGCAGGATTGGCGGCGCTATACATTCTCGGAGCTAGACTTTGGCGACCCGGTTTCGCCCACGACTGCGCAGACAGCACTGGGCCTGACGGCGGAACAGGCCAACCTCGCGATTCTGCGCGGGCCGACCCATAGCCTCGTGCATTTCAATGCAGGGTTGCCGCCCCTGCTTTTTGACCATACCGGCGCGGGTGAGACCCGCGATGTGGCAGCCGACCCCAAGGCGCAAAGCATCTTGCTGGAAATGTCGCGCGCCATGCTTGACCATCGCATGACCCATGCCAGTGGCCGCTTTTATCGCACAATGATTACGCAGAATGGCGCGGTTTCGGCCCCCAAACATGCGAATGGCACCTAGAATAAGCTGTTTTGCGATGCAGCAAGCTTGACGCAAATTTAAACGCAGGCTCATACTCGCAAGATGGGGAACGTCCAAAGCCTCCCTAAATGGGGCGGGAAAGCGTTTGTAAATCTGGATCTACCCGGAAGGAGGGACTGGACCTATACCAGAAAGGCCGCGCTACGTAGCCTTTTTGTTACATAAGGCGGATACGCCAAAACAAGGAAGAAACTTCCAAAAGACGTTAACGACAGGAGAGAACATGAAACGATTATTGTTAAGTAGCGCTGCGCTGCTAGTTCTGCCAATGGCAGCACTTGCTAACTGTCCTGCCATAACCATGGCTGATATGGGCAGCGTGGCGGCTGGGGCCTTCCCGGGCCAATTCGATCTTGCTGAATATCAGACCGCAGCGTCTTGCACGATGGAGTTGTCGGAAAACCCGTCTGTCGGGGATTTCAACAGCCAGATTCGCGGCAACCCCGCGCTGCCGGCCGTTGCGGACCGTCTGCCGGCTGAACCGCTGGTGGTGGTACCTTATGCCTCCGTTGGCAAGTACGGCGGCACGCTGGACGCGCTTTCCAACGCGACCGAGGCCGGGACATCCGACTTCATGTCGGTTCGCCACGTCAACCTCGTGCGTTATTCCGATGATTTGGAAACCATCGTGCCAAACGTCGCCAAAAGCTGGGCATGGAACGATGACTTCACGCAGCTGACCTTCACGCTGCGCAAGGGCCACAAATGGTCCGATGGTCAGCCCTTCACCTCGGCGGATGTGAAGTTCTGGTATGATAATCTGGCGCTGGACCCGAATATCAACGAAAAGCCAAAGGATTACGTGACCGTCGGCGGCGAGCGCATGACTGTGGATACGCCCGATGACGTGACCGTGGTGTTCAACCTTCCGGCCGCCAAGCCCGGCCTTTTGGCGCATTTCGCGACCCATTTTGCCCAAGGCTTCCAGCCCAAGCACTTCCTTGGCCAGTACCACCCCGATATCAACCCGGATGCAGACAAGCTGGCGCAGGAATTGGGCTTTGAAAACGGCTATGCGGTGATCCGGGCCTATTACGGCAACTCCGACTGGATGGATACGCCGACCCCGATGCTCAATTCGCCGGACCAATTGGCAAAACTGCCTGCCGATGCGGCCCCGACGTTGGAAAGCCATATCGTGGTCCGCGAAACCACCGAAGGGCGGCATT
>CALEMZ010000463.1 GCA_937910975.1 uncultured Pseudorhodobacter sp.
GGTTTTGCAACCTACGAGCCGCATTACAACGCGTCTTTGTTTAAGCAAGGGACCGAGCTGGAAGCGATTGCGCGCGGCAACCTTGAAATGTCGATCACTTCCGCTCAAGAGGTGGCCGTTCTGTTCCCGGAGTTCTCGATTTTCACGGCGGGCTATGTGCACCGTGACGCCGCCCATCAGGTCGCCGCTTTCAAAGATGATCTGATGATCCCGTTTAAACAGAAGATTGAGGATGAGCTGGGCGTAAAGCTGCTTTCCGTGATGTATCTGGGCCGTCGTCAAGTCAATCTGCGTGAACCTCGGTCCGAGCGTAATGTCAAAACACCTGCCGATCTGGCTGGTGTGAACCTGCGGATGCCGGGTTCGGATGCATGGCAGTTCCTTGGCAAAGCGCTTGGCGCGAACCCGACACCTATGGCCTTCACAGAAGTTTATACAGCCCTGCAAACGGGTGCTGTTGATGGCCAAGACAACCCGCTGCCCACGGTCGTTGATGCGAAATTCTACGAGGTGACAAAGCAAATCGTTCTGACTTCGCATCTTGTTGACTTAAACTATATCGCCATCTCAAAAGCGGTCTGGGACGGGCTAAGCGCCGAAAACCAAGCGACATTGCAAGCTGCCGCAGATGCTGCCGCAGATTCAGGTCGCGCCGAACAGCTTAAGAAGGAAGAAGATTTGGTTTCCTTCCTGACCGCGCAGGGCCTTGATGTCTACGAGCCTGATCTGAATGCTTTCCGCACGCAGGTGCAGGGAATGTATCTGGAATCCGATCTCGCCAAAGATTGGCCAGCAGGTGTTTTGGACAAGATTAACGGCCTGTAATTCGGCTTAATGTAGCGGGGGCCTCGTGGTTAGAAAGTACTTACAACACGTGGCCGATGGCGTGGCGGCGGCAATACTCGCCGCCATGTTCCTCACTTTCGTCATCCAGGTTTTTTCGCGTTATGTCATGTCCAACCCGATGGGCTGGACATTGGAGCTATGTCTGACCCTATGGCTTTGGCTCGTTTTTTGGGGAAATGCCTTTGTAGTAAGGGACCGGGATCACGTCACCTTTGACATCGTATACCTCATGTCACCGCGCAAGTTGCGGCAGGTGTTAGCGACCGTATCGGCGCTTGCAATTGCAACTGGCCTTGCCGTCTCTATTCTGCCGACTTGGGATTACATCGATTTTATGAAAATCAAGAAAAGCGCCACGCTCCACATACCGATGCGAACGGTTTTTTCGATTTACGCCCTATTCTTGGGGGCCATCGTTTTACGCAATCTCTGGCGTGTTGTGCAAATTTGGCGTGATGGCAAAACATTTGATGCCGACCGCATCAGCGAGACGTCCGAGCCATGAGCATCGCCCTTGCCCTATGTCTGATCGCCATGTTTTCACTGGCGGCAATCGGTACCCCTATCGCCTATTCCATCATCGTCAGCGCGGTCATCTACCTGGCTGTTGGCGGACAGGACATTGCGCTTGCAGGCGAGCAAATGCTGCAAGGGCTTTATGAAAGCTTTGTCTTGCTCGCAGTGCCTTTGTTCATCGTCGCCGCGGGCATTATGAATGCCGGCACAATTTCCGACCGATTGTTAAGCTTTTGTGTTGCCGCTGTGGGGCGGTTCCGCGGCGGGCTTGGCCATGTTAATGTCGTGGCGTCCCTTATATTCTCCGGCATGTCCGGCTCTGCGGTTGCCGATGCCGCTGGCATCGGAAAAATCATCATCGAGATGATGACCAAAGATGGTCGCTATCCACGAGGTTATGCCGCTGCCATTACGGCCGCCTCTGCCACGATTGGGCCTGTTATCCCGCCTTCGATCCCAATGGTTCTCTATGCTTTGGTTTCCAACACTTCGATCGGCTATCTGTTTTTGGGCGGTATCCTTCCAGGGCTATTGATGGGTGCCGTTCTGATGCTGATGAACGGTTATCTGGCACGAGTCCGAAATTTTGCCTTGGAAGCGCCGGTCCCCTTGAGGGCATTACCTAAGATCACTGCAAACGCCTTCCCAGCCCTGCTAATGCCTGCCATCTTGCTTTACGGCATCTACGGCGGCGTCACGACCCCGACCGAGGCAGCCGCCGTTGCGGCCGCCTATGCATTACTGTTATCGACCCTATTCTATCGCGCGATGAGCATTAGCGCGCTCTACCGAATTTTGGTTGAAAGTGCGCGTAGTTCGGCGGCCGTCGGGGTGGTTATCGGTGCCGCGCTGATTTTGAACTACATTGTGGCCTCAGAAAACATTCCAAATATGGTCGCGCAATCCTTGGTCGGCCTTGATATCTCGCCGCTGATGTTCTTGCTGGCGGTCAATCTATTGCTCCTGCTTCTGGGCTGCGTTCTCGATGCCACAACGATCATTTTGGTGATCTTGCCCCTCTTCATTCCAACCTGCCGCGAATTGGGGATTGACCTGGTACATTTCGGGGTGGTTGCCGTCATCAACAGCATGATAGGCCTTATCACGCCGCCCTACGGCATCCTCCTTTTTGTGATCAACGCAGTAACGCGTATCCCGCTTGGCGAGATCATCCGTGAGATTTGGGGCTTTTTGGCCGTTCTCTTGGTCGCGCTACTTTTGTTGATACTCTTCCCGAGCATCGTCTTGTTCTTGCCAAGACTGTTTGGATATCTCGGATAGGGCGGCGCCTTTGATTTCGGTGATCGCACCAAGAGGTTTTCACCTACCCTTACAGACCCATACGCACGGAAATGAAACGGTGCTTATTGCCACCGAAAGCCGTGCGCCATAAGTCGACGCTGCACCCGAGCAGGATAGTCCGAGATGATCCCATCCACGCCAAGGGCGATCATCTGGTCTATGTTGGACGGTTCATTCACCGTCCAGACATTCACGATCAGCCCAAGGTCGTGTGCAACTTTTACATCGCGGGCAATCAAATCCTGAAAATAGGGACTCCACACGCTTCCGCCATCTTCCGCGATTATTTGTGGAAGGTTTTCACCTCGCAATCCGTCCATCCACGGCGAACCAGAATAGATTGTCACTGTCATAGGAGCGTTCGGGCGAGGCAGGTAACTGAGGTAGGAACGCGGGATATGCGGGGCCTGGTCTGCGCACTCATGCAGAACCCGCCAGTCAAAAGATTGCAGTATAACCCGATTTGACAAGCCGCGCTCCAAGATTGGGCTTAGCGTGGCCGCGACCAGATCGGGGATTGGCGGAGTGGCTTGGGGAAGCGTCGGGTCTGACTTTATCTCAATATTCAGCAAACGGTCAGTGTAGGGCGGCCGAGCAACCAGCGCACAAAGATCAGCAAGGCGCGGAACATGAAGCCCGGAGAGAAATGCCTGATCGGGGTAAAGATCACCGTATTCGGTCTGAGGGCGCAATCCGCCGACGTCGTATCGGGTCAGTTCATCATAGGTCACCGCGGCAATCAGCGGGCCATCCTCGGGCAGCCATTCGCCTGATTCATCCCGTGTGCTGGCGGCCTTCAAGGCGGGATTATGCGTGATAACTGCCTCGCCATCAGCAGTTACCAGAACATCCAGCTCCACGATCTGAACGCCCGCATTGAAGGTCTGCACAAAACCAAGCATCGTATTTTCCGGCAGAACCCCGCGCGCGCCGCGATGGCCATGCACACGAATAATGCCTGGGCTGGCCCTAAGGTCTGACAGAGCATTAACCGACATCAGGCGTTGATCCGTTTTCCAGAGATCGCATCAAACACATGGGTCGCAGCCGCCGGAATGGAAAAGCGCCGTTCGCCTTTGATGTCAGCCTCACGGTGGACGCCGGGCAAACTTACGACGAAATCCTGATCGATGCCTTTTATCTGACCATGAAGCAATGTGTTGGCACCCAAAGGCTCGCTCATCTTGACCAGCACTACCAGAGGGCCAGCCTTGTCAGCGACCAGATGTTCCGGGCGCAAGCCCAGCATGACAGGGCCATTGCACAAAACCGCTGTCTCAATTGTAACGCCATTGGCCAGTTGCACCCCCCGCCCTGTACCTGTTCCGGGCAGCACGTTCATCGACGGGCTACCAATAAACTGGGCGGCGAATAGTGTCGCCGGGGTTTCATATACCTCTAAAGGCGAGCCTATCTGTTCGGCGATGCCAGCATTCATTACGATCATGCGATCTGCAAGTGTCATCGCTTCGACCTGATCATGCGTGACATAAAGCGACGTAACACCAAGCTCGCGCTGCAACGTTTTGATTTCAAGCCGCATTTGGACGCGGAGCTTGGCGTCGAGATTGGACAAAGGTTCGTCAAACAGGAACACAGCCGGATCACGCACGATGGCCCGGCCCATAGCAACACGCTGGCGCTGACCACCGGAAAGCTCGCGGGGTTTGCGTTGCAGATAGGGTTCGAGTTGCAACATTTTCGACGCTTTGCCGACACGCTCGGCAATCTCTGCCTTGGGCATTTTGGCGATCTTCAGCCCGTAGGCCATGTTATCAAACACCGACATATGCGGATAAAGCGCATAATTCTGGAACACCATCGCGATATTGCGGGCCATCGGTTCATCATCATTAACGCGCGCGTCATTGACGAAAAGATCGCCGCCAGTGATGGTTTCAAGCCCTGCTACCATGCGCAGAAGCGTTGATTTCCCGCAGCCCGAGGGGCCGACGATAACGATGAATTCGCCGTCGTTGACATCAATACTGACGCCGTGAATCACGGCGGTAGCACCGTAGGATTTGTGGATATCTTGGAGGGAAAGAGTTGCCATTTATTTCTCGCTGTCCACAAGGCCGCGGATAAAGAGTTTCTGCATGAAGATGACCACCAGCACCGGCGGCAACATGGCAAGGATAGAGGTTGCCATAATCACCGGCCAATCGGCCAGATCATCGCCCGAGGGGAACATCTGCTTGATGCCCATAACGATAGTGTTCATCGAGGGGTCGGTCGTGATCAGGAGCGGCCAGAGATACTGGTTCCAACCATAGATGAACAAAATAACAAAAAGGGCAGCTATATTGGTGCGGCTCATCGGAACTAGAATATCCCAGAAAAAGCGCATTGGCCCTGCCCCATCGACGCGCGCCGCCTCAGTCAGTTCATCCGGAACGGTCATGAAAAACTGGCGGAACAAGAAGGTCGCTGTGGCCGACGCAATCAACGGAAAGATCAGCCCCGAATAGCTGTTAAGCATGCCAAAGCCAGCGATCACCTCATAGGTGGGGACGATGCGCACTTCGACCGGCAACATCAGGGTCAGAAAGATCAGCCAGAAGAACAGCTTGCGCCCCGGAAAACGAAAATAGACGATGGCGAAGGCCGAAAGCAGCGAGATAACAATTTTGCCAAAGGCAATGCCGAGCGCCATAATAAGCGAGTTCATCAGCATCGCTGCCACCGGCGCATTGACCCCCGCGACAAGGGCTTGGCGGTAATTGTTGAAAAACTGATCCCCCGGCAGCAGCGGCATCGGCGGCTGCACGATTTCTGCCTGCGTGACGGTTGAGGCGACGAAAGCCAACCAGATCGGGAAGAAAATAACCAGCACCCCGACAATCAGCCCGGCATGGGTAAGCCAGTGCCCGAAACCTCTTTTTTCGACCATGCCCGCCATCAGTAATGCACCTTACGTTCGATGAACTTGAACTGGATGATTGTCAGCAAGCCCACGAGGCCCAGCAAAATCACCGATTGCGCGGCCGAGGAGCCAAGATCCTGCCCCACGAACCCATCAGAATAGACCTTATAAACAAGGATCGTGGTGGCTTGCTGCGGCCCGCCGGAGGTAATCGTATGGATCACGCCAAAGGTTTCAAAGAATGCGTAGACGATGTTGACGACCAGCAGGAAAAACGTGACCGGCGACAAAAGCGGCCAAACAATGGTGCGGAACCGGGTCCAGAAATGGGCACCGTCGATGGCGGCAGCTTCGATCACCGAGCGCGGGATCGCTTGCAAACCAGCCAGAAAAAACAGGAAATTATAGCTGATCCGGCCCCAGCTTGAGGCGACGACGACAAGCCCCATCGCTTCAGCCTCATTCAGCACATGGTTCCAGTCATACCCCAGAACACCCAGATACCACGCCACAACACCGACACGGGTGTTGAACATAAACATCCACAACACTCCCGCCACGGCGGGCGCTACAGCATAAGGCCAAATCAGCAAGGTCCGGTAGGTGCCCGACCCTTTGATCAACCGATCCGCGAGCAGGGCCAGATACAGCGCCACGCCCATAGAAACCAGCGTGACGGAAATGGAGAAGATTGCCGTGGTCAGGAAGCTTGCGCGGTAGAAAGGGTCGGCCAGCAGGTACTCAAAATTACCCAGACCCACAAACTGGCTTTTAAGCCCAAACGGGTCCGCGATGAACAGCGATTGCCAGATCGCCTGCCCCGCCGGGTAAAAGAAGAAGACAGCCGTGATCACCATCTGCGGCGCAACAAGCAGCAGCGGAAGCCAGAGGCCTTTGAATATGACGCGCTTTTCCATGATTGCTTACCGGGGGCAGGTTGCCCCGCCCCCGGCCATGCCTAATTACTTGTTGGCCTGCTCAAACCGGCGCAGCAGCACATTGCCGCGTTCGACTGCCGAGTCGAGCGCGGTTTGCGCATCCTTGTCACCGGCCCAAACAGCCTCCAGTTCCTCATCAATGATGGTACGGATCTGGTCAAATGAGCCAAGACGCAGGCCTTTTGAATTAGCCGTCGGCGGCTTGCCGGTCATCTGTATTCCCGCAATTTCGGTGCCGGGGTTTGCGGCATAAAAGCCTTGCGATTGAGTCAGATCGCTAGCTGCGGTGGTCGCTGGCAGATAACCTGTGTCCTGATGCCACTGGGCCTGCACTTCAGCCGATGACAAGAAGTCGAGGAATGCGGCAACGCCTTTGTATTCCGCTTCCGGCTTGCCTTCCATTACCCAAAGCGATGCACCACCAATGATAGTGTTTTGCGGGGCGGCATCCACATTGTCCCAATAAGGTAGATTGCGGATATCCCAGGCAAAGGTGGCCTCTTTCTTGACGCCCGCATAGCCTGCGGAGCTTTCAGTAAACAGCGCGCATTCTCCACCGCGGAAGTTCGCCCCGGATTCGTTGCGACGTCCACCGTAGATGAACTTGCCGTCTTTGGCCCACTGCCCCATCTGGGCGACATGGGCGACCTGAACCGGGCCGTTAAATACCAGTTCTGTATCGAAACCGTCAAAACCATTGGCTTTGGTGGCGAAAGGCACATCGTGATAGGCAGAGAAGCCTTCCAGATGAACCCAAGATTGCCAAGCCGTGGCCAGCGGGCAGCTAACGCCTGCCGCCTTCAGCGTGTCCAGAACCGGGCCGACCTTTTCCCATGTGGACAGATCGGTGTCAGGGTCAATGCCCGCTTCCGTCAGTTTGTCACGGTTGACATACAAGACTGGGGTCGAGGCATTGTAGGGAAAGGACAGCATGTCGCCATCCGACGTTGTGTAATAGCCAGTGACAGCCGCAATATAGGCGTCCTTGTCAAACGGCAAACCGCTGTCGGCCATAACCTGATAAACTGGCCGCACCGCGCCTTTAGCTGCCATCATCGTGGCGGTGCCAACTTCGAACACCTGCATCAGATGCGGCTGTTCGCCCGCGCGAAAGGCCGCGATCCCTGCATTCAGGGTTTCGGAATAGTTACCCTTGTGGCTGGCCACGACCTTATAGTCGGACTGGCCTGCATTGAACTGTGCGACCTGCGCGTCCAACAATTCGCCAAGGCGACCGGTGAACGCATGCCACCACTGAATTTCGGTTTGGGCCTGAACAGGCATAGCAAGGCCGGTAGCTGCGGCGAATGCCAGCACGCTCATTGATAAACGCTTCATGTTAATCCTCCTATGGGATGAGGCGCTGGTTCAAGCCGCGTCCTCTATCCTCAGAAAAGCATATCCAAATTATAATTCAAGTAAAATTTTTATTGCGTCAGTATAACAAAATGTTATTGTTTTCAAAGACAGACCACATTCCGCACATATTTCAGACAGTTGGAAAACAATCATGGGCATCCCCCTTCGGCAACTTGAAGCATTTCATGCCGTGTGCCGTGCTGGCAACGTGACCAAGGCAGCTCAAAGCCTTGGAATTTCACAACCAGCCGTCAGCCGATTGCTGGCTACGTTTAGTGGATCTGTCGGGTTTGAGCTGTTCAAGAAAGAAGGCGGGCGCATGGTTCCGACACCGGAATCAGCCTTCTTGCTGCGCGAGGTTGAGCGCCTTTTGGAGAACCTCGACAATATCGGACGCCTATCTATCGATCTCGCAGACCGGCGCGCCGGACACTTGCGCATTGCCTGCTTGCCGGGCTTTGCCACCAGCCACTTGCCGCAGGTCTTGGCAGGTTTTCTGGAAGACCGGCCTCGCGTGCGGGTCACGCTGGAACCGGACCGCCCAGAGCGTATTTTGGAATGGATTATTGACGAACACTATGATTGCGGAATCAGCGACGAGTTAAGCACGCATCCGATGGTGGAAAGCAGGTTGGTCGGCATGCGGACAGTATGCATCCTTCCGCTGGGGCATCGTTTGGCCGCGCGATCAGAGATCAGGCCGGAAGATTTGATTGATGAACGGATGGTCCATACCCGGCGTGACAGCGCATTCTTCCTGCAATTGAATGAGGCATTTGCGACGCGGGGCCTTAACCTTGATAGCAGGCTCGAAACACGGCAGTTCACAGCAGCTTGCATGTTGGTTGCGGCCGGTGCCGGGGTTTCGGTGGTAAGTGAAATGGATGCGCGGGAGTATGAAGGCCGTGGGCTGGTATTGCGCCCTTTCGTGCCACAGATTCCCCACCGGCTCGTCCTCTTGCTGCCCTCCGGCGCCCGGTCATCAATGGTAGCGCTTGACTTCTTGGAGGTATTTGAAGCGAGCCTTGAACCGTTCCGCATCCGGTAAAGGGGCGTCGGAAAACCAAGCCACCGATGGCGCATTGCCCCGCGTATGCAGGCCCAACACGCACAAAGACAGAGCCTTAACGGACCGGCGCATCCGGGGTTATCTGCAGCGGTGAGCGCCCTGCCTCTGCCAGCGTGAACACCTCGCGCCCCTCCAGCACTACGGCCGTCAACAACCCACCATAAGCGGCACCGCTATCAATGTTTAAACGGTTGCCGTAATGGATAGGCATGTCCAATGCCGTATGGCCATGCACCACCAATGGGCCAAAGCTTTCGCGATGGCTGAGAAAGGGCTCCCGGATCCACAGCAGGTCATTTTCGAGCTGATCACAGAGATCAACACCGGGGCGAATGCCTGCATGGACAAACAGCACCTCGCCCCGCCTGTGATGGAATGGCAGACCTTCCAGAAAATCGCGGTGTGACTGTGGCACGGCGGCCGCAGCCTCGGCATGGACCGGGGCAAGCGGGCGGTCCCCCGCGTTTGCCACCCCGTAAGACGCGAGTGTTGCCGCCCCGCCGATACGCGGGTGGATATAAGAAAACTCCGCCCGCAAGCCAGGGTCCTGAGCATGCGGGTCCGTCAGAAAGGTGGTGAACATCCGGTCATGATTGCCTTTCAAGACAATCCAATTTTCACCCGCAGCCACGCCATCCGCCAGATAGGCAATCACCGCACGGCAATCCGGCCCGCGATCTACCAAATCGCCGAGATGGATGATTGGGGCATCTACGTCGCCATGCGCGCGCTTATCCTCAGCAATATGAGCATGAGCGGCACGCAGCAGGTTAATATGACCGTGAATATCGCCGATGGCATAGCTTCGCATTTCAGAACCTTGTCATGCAGGAAAGCCGGGGGGCGCTGCCCCCAGACCCCCGAGATATTTTAAATAGATGAAAAACGAGAGCGGTGAATTAGGTCACGTCGAATTCCAGAGGCTTAACCTGTTGAAACATGCCTGTTCCTTCCAGAAGTGCAACTACTTTCGGGTCAAGCGCCTGATCAAGATAAAGGATCGCAATCGCTTCTTTGCCGGGGCCGGAACGACCCAAGGTAAAGTTCGCAATGTTGACGCCGTTCTTGCCCATGGTCATGCCCAACAGGCCAATGATACCCGGCATATCTTCATTGGTGGTGTAAAGCATATGCCGCCCAATCTCGGCGTCAATATTGATGCCTTTGATCTGAATGAAGCGCGGCTTTCCATCGCTGAAGCAAGTGCCCGCGATAGAGCGTTCGCGTGTGTCCGTCACCACGGTCAACTTAATGAAGGCATCAAATACACCAGACTTTTCTTGGCTCGTCGTAGCAATCTGGATGCCGCGCTCTTTGGCGACCACCGGGGCCGAAACCATGTTCACATCCGGGTTCGTCGCCTTCATGATCCCCGAGATCGCGGCGCAGTTTAGCGCAGCAAGGTTCATCTTTGCCACATGCCCGTCATAGAGCACGTTAATCGCCTTTATCGGCTCATCCGTCATCTGCCCGATGAAAGACCCCAGATGCTCAGCCAGTTTCAACCACGGCCCCATCACGGTTGCTTCTTCAGCGGTGACCGAGGGCATGTTCAAGGCGTTCTGCACCGCACCTGTCAGCAGGTAATCCGACATCTGCTCTGCCACTTGCAGCGCCACGTTCTCTTGCGCTTCGGACGTGGAGGCCCCCAGATGCGGCGTACACACCACGTTGGGCAGGTTGAACAGCGGGCTTTCAGAGGCAGGCTCCACCGCGAAAACGTCAAAGGCCGCGCCCGCCACATGGCCGGATTTCAGCGCCTCAGCCAACGCTTCTTCATCCACCAAGCCGCCACGTGCGCAGTTGATGATGCGAACGCCTTTCTTGGTTTTCGCTATGTTGACCGCATCCAAGATGTTGCGCGTCTTGTCGGTCAGCGGCACATGCAGGGTGATAAAATCGGCGCGCGCCAGCAGTTCGTCCAGCTCCACCTTGATCACGCCCATTTGCTTGGCGCGTTCCTCAGACAGGAAGGGGTCATAGGCGACCACTTTCATATGC
>CALEMZ010000464.1 GCA_937910975.1 uncultured Pseudorhodobacter sp.
AGCCATACGGTGCTATTAGGCCAGTGCCGCGACTTTCTGAAAACCCACGCCATAACCGCTGTCACCGGGGCTGATACCGCAGGCTCCGCCAAGGCGGTGGCCGAAAAGGACGATCCATCCTTGGGTGCGCTGGCCTCGGAACTGGCGGGCGAGATTTATGGCCTCGATGTGCTGGCCCGGAGAATTGAAGACCAGTCCAACAACACAACACGCTTTTTGGTGATGTCACGACAGGCCGATCTTACCCGCCGATCAGACCATATGATGACAACCTTCACCTTCCGTGTGCGCAACATCCCCGCCGCGCTTTACAAAGCCATGGGCGGCTTTGCGACCAATGGCGTTAACATGACCAAGCTGGAAAGCTATATGGTCGGCGGCTCCTTCACCGCGACCGAATTTTACGCCGATATCGAAGGCCACCCCGAGGACGCCAACGTCAAACTGGCGCTGGAGGAGTTGAGCTATTTCACCTCACAAATGTCGATCCTTGGCGTCTATCCCGCGGATCCCCAGCGCGCCTGAAGCATTTCCCGCTTTTGTTGCGGTAAAACATCACATTCCATCGTTCGAGCCTGTTGCGCGAGAGGCCGCAAAAACCGTTTCCGCATGAGCAAGAAAAGCATCCGCTACCTTAGAGCATTTCCATTAACTGTGAATCAGTATTCGCCCTAAGATTTGGACTTTGCACGGTAACGGTCTTCGATATCCGCGCCCAGCTGCGACAGACGCAGGGCAAAGCGGCGCATCACCTTGGCCTTGGCCAAACGCAAGGACTGGAAGAACAGACGCGCGGCCAATGTGCGGGGCTTCAGCTCCATCGTAGCCACCACACGGGTCCGGCGCGGCCCCATTTCGGCCAGTTCGATATTTAGCACGCCTTCGGCAGGTCGGCCGGTAAATTCAAAGTTCAAACGTTGCTCAGGTTCAAGGTCAAGCAACTTGATATCCAACTTGCGGTCCTTGCCACGATACGTGAAGCCAACCCTCCATGCCATTCCGGGGCCGGGTTTGCGCAGCGTGTCCAAACGATCCACCTCCGCGCCGCGCCGCATCGCCGCGCGTTCCCATGCCTCAAAATCAGCCATGACCTCGCTTACGAAAGCAAGTGGGGCCTCAATATCTTCCTTAGCACTCAACTTCATGCATGTTCCTCATATCTGCCGCCGAAAACCGCGACATTTACCTCTTGGTGGGCTGGTGTCGGGGTTATACCAATTCTCCTAGCCGCAGTATGACCTTATTTTGGGTACTTTGATCCGCACGGTAGAACTGGCCTCATTCCAAACAATCCGCAAGCCAATTGGCGATAAGATGGTAAGCAATCGCGCCTTTTCGGGCCGGGCGCATTGTGGCATGCTCGCCCGTCATCACATCCAACATCTCTTCGCGCGTGACCCATATGGCATCCTCTAACTCTTTTGGATCTATGGTAATTTCTTCCGTCAGCGCCTCGGCCACAAAGCCCATCATCAGCGACGCGGGGAAGGGCCAGGGCTGGCTGGCCACATAGCGCACGGCACCAACGGTTATCCCGGTTTCCTCCACCACCTCGCGGCGCACCGCCGCTTCAATCGTCTCCCCCGGCTCCACAAAACCCGCGAGGCAAGAATACATCCCCTCGGGCCAACCATGCGAACGGCCCATCAGCACCTTGTTACCACGCTTGACCAACATGATGACCACTGGGTCAGTACGGGGGAAATGCTGGGCCGCGCAGGCGTTGCAAGCCCGCTGCCACCCGGCATTGATCGGCACAGAGGCCGCGCCGCAAACCGCGCAGAACCGATGACTGCGATGCCAGTGCAACACGGCCTTGGCGGTGGCAACCAATTCCGCAGAGCGTGCCGATAACTGCACCATCACACCGCGCAGTTCCAAGAAAACATGCGAGTCGGGCAAACTGGGATGAAACTGGCTGGAGCTGTCAAAGAACCCAGCTTGGACGGCCTCAGCCCCGGCCTCGGGCGCCCAGTCCGAAATATCCTGCGCAAAGCGCCCGATGCCATTATCAAGGCCCAGAAACACCGGCTCCGCCCCATGAACCAACACCGGATGCCCCACGGGCACCCAGCCCAAGTCGACCCCGTCCACGATCAACGGCTTGCCCCGCCAGATTGGCAAAACTTGCCCTCCCATTGCCAAGAGGGTCGCAATTTTCTGCGTGTCAGGCCGCAATTCGGCAGCGCGGTCCAAGGCAGATCCCGAAAAGGTCAATGTTTGCGTTGAAATCATTTCCGCCCCCTGCTTTCTTGCGTGATGCCACGCGCGCGCCTGTGTGGCAATTGGGTGTGGCAAGTCGGTACAATAGCAATGTGGTGAAAACAACTCAGAGCGGAAAAAATAAACGCAATACGTTCTTAAGATAGAATTTTTCTACGCGTTTGGTTACGATTCGGCTGGTGCGCATATTTGCACAAAGACCAACCAACAAGGCCCCTGCGCCAAACCAAGGAAACGCGTTGCTCCATCCGCACCCCTTCACGGCTTTTTCCGCCAAAACACAAGCGCATTTGCGGATAATGCAAACGACAGACCTGCATGCCCACATTTTTCCTTACGATTATTACAATGACCACCCGATTGACAGCGTGGGCCTTGCCCGCACAGCCTCGCTCATCGCTGAGATCCGCGCCGAGATGGCCAACAGTATCTTGCTCGATAATGGTGACTTCCTGCAAGGCAGCGTCATGGGCGACTACATCGCCTACGACCGCGGCCTGAAAGATGGCGACCTGCACCCGGTCATCGCCGCGATGAACACGCTCGGTTATGACGCGGCCACGCTTGGAAATCATGAATTCAACTACGGCATCCCCTTTTTGATGGCCGCCTTGGGCAGAAGCAAATTCCCCTTTGTCAGCGCCAATGCTCTGGTCAAACGCGGAGTCGATGCGCGCAAGGATAAAAGACTTATACCGCCCTATGTGCTGCTGGACCGCCACCTCCGGGATGCACAGGGCAAAACGCACCCCATCCGCATTGGCATCCTTGGGCTTTTGCCGCCACAGATCATGACTTGGGATGAGACACTTCTTAGCGGCAAACTATACACCCGCGACATGGTAGAAACCGCCGAGCAGTTGATCCCCGAAATGAAAGAGGCCGGGGCCGATATCATCGTCGCCCTTGCCCATACAGGGATAGGAGAGGCACAGCGCCGCGACGGCATGGAAAACGCGGCAATCCCTTTGGCCCGGCTGAGGGGGCTTGACGCGCTGATCACGGGCCACACGCATCAGGTCTTCCCCTCGCCGCAATTCGCCCAAACGCCCGAGGTGGACCTATCGGCAGGCACCATCGCCGGGAAGCCAGCAGTGATGGCCGGGCCCTGGGGCTCGCACCTCGGATTGATCGATCTGTTGTTGGATCGGGACGGAGGCACTTGGAAAGTTGTCGCAACAAGATCCGAAGCGCGGCCCATTTGCCTGCATGGCGACCTGGGGGGGCATATTCCTCTCGTTAAATCGGACCCGCGTGTGCTCCGGACTGTCCAAAAAAGCCATGACGCCACGCTGGAGTATATGCGCAGCCCGGTGGGCAAGACCCTGAGGCACCTGCACAGCTATTTCGCAAGGGTGGCGGATTGCCCCAGCGTGCAGATCGTCTGTCAGGCGCAACTGTCCTATGTGGCCGAAAAGCTTGCAGGCACTCCGCTTGCCGCTCTGCCCCTGCTCTCGGCAGCCGCCCCGTTCAAGGCGGGGGGGCGCACTGGCCCGGACAACTATACCGATATCCCGGCAGGCCTGCTGTTTCAGCGTAGTGTGGCCGATCTCTACAGCTTTCCCAACACCATCTGCGCGCTGCGCCTGCGCGGCGCGGAAATCGCGGAATGGCTGGAACGCTCCGCCGCCGCTTTTAACCAGATCGTGCCGGGAGTTGCTGACCAACCGTTGATAAACGCTGCTTTTCCGTCATATAATTTTGATGTCATCTTTGGCCTGACCTATGAGATCGACCCCTCACAGCCACCCCGATATGATACGGTCGGGGCTTTGCTTGATGCCACGGCGCGGCGCGTACGCAATTTGTGCCATCAAGGGCAACCGATCGATCCGAACGCAGAATTTGTTGTCGCAACAAACAATTACCGCGCCAGTATGCAATCAGCCATCGCCAAATCCTTCACCGCTACGGCGGTTTTTGAGGGCTCCATGACGATCCGTACCGTTATCTTCAACCACATAGTCGGAAACGGGCCGTTGAACCTTGCAACAAAGCGAAACTGGCGGCTCATCACATTTCCTGACACCAGCTATGCTTACGAATGTTCCCCCCGTGCGATTCCCCATGCGACCGAGGTCAACGGCCTGACGCTGGAACCGTTGGCGGCAAGCTCCGGCGGTTTCATCACGTTTCGCATTTCCGGTTAGCCTCCGCGTCAATTAGCAAAAAGCCCGGGCGCACGGCCCGGGCTTTTCCTATGATCAATTTAGTCAGATTAGGCTCTGAACTCCGGGTAAGCCTCGATCCCCAATTCCGCCTTATCAAGGCCAAGTATCTCAGCTTCTTCACTTGGACGCAGGCCCATCACCGATTTCAGCACCAACCACACCACAGCCGAGGAACTCAGCATGAAGGCGCCAACGGCGGCAAAGCCCATCAACTGCATGCCAAAATTTGCGGCCTCGGTGTAGAACGGCACCGCCATCGTACCCCAGAACCCAGCCACAAGATGGACCGGGATCGCACCAACCACATCGTCGATCTTCATCTTGTCAAGCATCGGCACCACGATCACAGCGATCATGCCGCCGATTGCGCCAATCCACAGCGCGCCAAACAGCGAGGGGTCCAGCGGCCCTGCGGTGATGGAAACAAGGCCAGCCAGCGCACCGTTCAGCACCATGGTCAGATCAACCTTCTTGTAAACCGCCTGGGTCAGAAGCATGGCCGCAATTGCACCTGCCGCCGCTGCCATATTGGTGTTGGCAAAGATGATTGCCACGGCATTGGCATCGGCTTCGGTCCCCAGCGCTAATTGCGAGGCCCCGTTAAACCCGAACCAGCCCAGCCACAGAACGAACGTCCCCAATGTCGCCAGCGCAAGATTGGAGCCGGGCATCGGGTTCACACGCCCGTCCTTGCCAAACTTTCCCAATCGCGGACCAAGGATCAGCGCGCCGGCCAGTGCCGCAAAACCGCCCGCAGCATGGACCAGCGTGGAGCCCGCGAAATCCGAGAAGCCAGCCTCCGACAGCCAGCCGCCGCCCCATTGCCATGACGCCTCGATGGGATACAGAATCCCGGTCAGCACGACCGTGAAGATCAAGAAGGGCCACAGCTTGATCCGCTCCGCCAAAGTGCCCGAAACGATAGAGGCCGTAGTGGCGCAGAACATCAACTGAAAGAAGAAATCCGACCCGACGGCATATGCCGCATCCGCTGCAATTTCCCCCTGAATCACGGCTGGCGCAAAGGCCCCGACCAAGCCCGCAATCGTCCATGCGTCGCCCGGATACATCAGTTGATAGCCGACCAACCAATACATGATCGAGGCAATCGCAAACAGCGCGATGTTCTTGGTCAATTGCATGGTCACATTCTTGGACCGCACAAGGCCGGCTTCCAGCATAGCAAAACCAGCCGCCATCCAGAACACCAAAAAGCCGCCGATCAAGAACAGCAAAGTGTTAAAGATAAACGCGTTATTGACGACTGGGGCCGCCTGCTCTGCGGCCTCTTGCGCCCATAGAGGCAGGGCCACCCCGGCAAAAAGTGCCGCAAGACCCGTAATTTTCATCCCAGTTTTCATGATACTCATGTCCTTCCCCCGCGGCTTAAAGCGCGTCATCATTGGTTTCGCCGGTGCGCACCCGCAGAGCCTGCGCCACATCCAGCACGAAAATTTTACCATCCCCGATTTTTCCGGTTTTCGCGGTTGCAGCGATGGTTTCCACCGCCGCTTCGGCCAGCGCATCCGGCACCACAATCTCCAGCCGCATCTTGGGCACAAAATTCACCGCATACTCCGCGCCACGATAAATCTCGGTATGGCCGGATTGTGACCCGAAGCCTTTGATTTCAGTCACCATCATACCTCTCACGCCCATGGAGGTGAGCGCTTCGCGGACCTCCTCCAGCTTGAATGGTTTTATTGCTGCAATGATCAGTTTCACGACTGCCCCCTTTGCTAACACCGCCCGGCGTCTAACCCGGCTCTATGGGACACAGCAGGATTACTTTGCAGATGCAGCACAAGGAATGGCCGCTAGATTTCGGAGCAAAATCTGAAAAGTTGCACAATTTTTGCACTTATTTTGATGTTTGATTGATAATTAGGCGTCAATCCGACCCGAGGCCTCACCCTTACCACTCCACAATTGCGCGCAAGCAGGCTATTCTGCCCCGCAACAAAGCGTGAAAACACGAAAGCGTGGCAGATGAGCAGATCAGGCAAAAGGCAGTCACCTTTGGTGGCTGATCGCCGTTATAAAACCCCTTCCGGGGGCAGAAGGGCCACACCTCCGCCAAAGAAAAGGCCTAGGCGCCGCGCGCCGCGCCGGGGTGGCATTTCGGGCTTTATCCTTAACTTTTTTGGCCTGATCTGGCGCATGGTCTGGGGCTTTGCATGGCGCGTTGGGGCTGTTGCTGGCCTGATCCTTGCCGCCACCACATTCTATTTCTTCGCCCAGCTTCCCCCTGTGGGCGACATGCTTGATGCCCGTGCGCGCGGCTCTGTCACGTTGCTGGACCGCAATGACAAGGTTTTCGCATGGCGTGGCGAAACCTTTGGCGGCTCCATCACCGCTGAAACCGTGTCGAAATATCTGCATGACGCCGTGATCGCCACTGAGGACAAGCGATTCTACTGGCATTACGGCATCTCGCCGCGCGGCATCGCCTCGGCTGTTCGCATCAATCTGCGCGAAGGGCGTGGCCCGCTGCAAGGCAACGGCGGCTCCACCATCACGCAGCAGGTCGCCAAACTGCTCTGCCTCGGCGTTCCATATGACTCGACGCAGTGGAAATCCGAAGCCGAATATGAGACCGATTGCCGCCAAGGCGGGCTGATGCGCAAAATCCGCGAAGTGCCCTTCGCCCTTGCGCTGGAAACCAAATATACCAAGGAAGAGGTTCTGACGATCTACTTAAACCGCGCCTATCTGGGTGCGGGCGCGCGCGGGTTTGAGGCGGCAGCGCAACGCTATTTCGGAAAATCGGCCAGTACGGTCAATGCTGCTGAAGGCGCGATGTTGGCAGGGCTTCTCAAGGCGCCTTCTGCCTTTGCACCGACCAACAATCTCAAACGCGCCCAGGATCGCGCCGCTTTGGTCTTGGGGCTGATGCAAGAGCAAGGCTACCTGACGCTGGCCGAACATGAGGCGGCCCTCCGCAACCCCGCCACCCTATCCAAAGCCGCCGAGGCGCGGGCGGGCGGGTATTTTGCCGATTGGGTGATGGGCGAAGGTCCGAAATTTCTGACCAAAGATACCACCGAAGACGTGATTATACGCACTACGCTGGATCAACACCTGCAAATCGCCGCCGAAACGGCGCTGGCGGACATCTTCAAAACCAAGGTGCGCGAAGGCTCAAAGGCTGAGGCTGCCGTGATCGTGATGTCTGCCGATGGAGCCGTCCGCGCCATGGTCGGCGGGCGGCACGCGGCACCTCCCGGCAGCTTCAACCGCGCCACCATGGCCAAACGGCAAACCGGCTCGGCCTTCAAACCCTTCGTCTATGCCGCTGCGATGGACCTTGGCTATACCCCCGCCGATTTCGTCGAAGATGCTCCGCTGACCATCAATATCCGGGGCTCCGGCCCCTATTCACCAAAGAATTACACCAACAAATATCTGGGCCTGATCACACTGACCAAAGCTTTGGAGCAATCGGTCAACACAGCTGCGGTACGCATATCCGAGGCGGTGGGCCGCGATGTCGTGCGCAAGGTCGCCTCAGATTTCGGAATTCAAAGCGATCTGGCCGCAGGGCCGGCGCTGGCGCTAGGCGCCTCCGAATCAACCT
>CALEMZ010000465.1 GCA_937910975.1 uncultured Pseudorhodobacter sp.
ATCCTCCTTTTGGCTGATGGCACAGATACGGTCGCGCCAAATATCCGCAGTGGGGCTTTCGGATCACGGGCAAGGTGGAGCAGGTCGTTACCCCCAAAGTCGCCCCCCAGAACTGTCCAGCCCAGCGTCGCTTTACTGGTCTGCACCAAGCCGACGCCCAGAACGAAGGCCTGCGCGCCGCCCGACTAACACCGGGTTCACAAGAGAAATCCTGTTTCGTGATTTGTGCAACAAGCCAAGCAATTGCAGCGCGCGATTTAAGCGCGCCGCAATTTTTTTGTGCTCCGACAACAGCCTTAAAAATCCAGATGCTCCACGCTCAGCGCGTTTTGCTGGATGAACTCACGGCGAGGCTCCACTACATCGCCCATCAGCTTGGTAAAGATGTCATCGGCTTCGGCAAGGTCTTCGATCTTCACCTGCAACAAGGTGCGCGCCTCAGGGTCCAAAGTGGTTTCCCAAAGCTGTTCGGGGTTCATTTCGCCCAAGCCCTTGTAGCGCTGAAGCGAGAGGCCCTTTTCACCCTCGGCCAGCACGGCCTTAAGCAGTTCAATCGGGCCGCTGATCGGGTTCTCACGATCTTTGCGCACGAGCCGGGCATTGTCTTGGTATATATCGCGGTGGGTGGAGGAAACCTGAGACAGGCGCCGCGCCTCGCCCGAACGCAGGACGGCACCGTCAAGGGTGCGGATCTCCTCAACCCCGCGCAACACGCGGGCAAGGCGGATGCCGTGATCTTGGGTGATGCGCCCGTGCCAGCCACGCTCATATTCCGTCGCGATACTGTCGAGCCGTTTGGCCACCTCATCCGCGACCTTTTGCAGATCGGCATCGGCACGACCTGCATCAAAGGCCCCGGCAAGCGCAGCCTGCTCCAGAATGCCACGTGGGTAATGTGTTGGAAACGCGTCGAGAATCCTGCGGAACTGTCGCGCGCCTTCGATCACGCGGGCAAGGTCCGCGCCGGCGATCTCCTCGCCAGAAGGCATGCGGAGAACCGCGCCTTCGATGCCCATTTGGATCAGATAATCCTCAAGCGCGGGTTGATCCTTGAGGTACACCTCGGACTTGCCGCGCGCGACTTTGTAAAGCGGCGGTTGCGCGATGTAGAGGTTCCCCGCCTCGATCAGTTGCGGCATTTGCCGGAAAAAGAAGGTGAGCAGCAAGGTACGGATATGTGCGCCATCAACATCAGCATCGGTCATGATGATGATCTTGTGGTAGCGCAGTTTTGCGAGATTGAATTCATCGCGACCAATGCCAGTACCCATGGCGGTGATCAACGTGCCGATTTCCTGACTGCCAAGCATCCGGTCAAATCGGGCGCGTTCAACGTTCAATATCTTGCCTCGCAGAGGCAAAACGGCCTGATTGGCGCGCGAGCGCCCCTGTTTGGCGGAACCACCAGCGGAGTCACCCTCGACGAGGAAAAGTTCAGCCTTGGAGGCGTCTTTTTCCTGACAATCGGCGAGCTTTCCGGGCAGGTTTGACACATCAAGCGCGGTTTTGCGCCGGGTCAGATCACGGGCTTTGCGGGCGGCTTCGCGGGCCAGTGCCGCTTCGATGATCTTGCCAACGACGATCTTGGCGATGCTGGGGTTTTCCTCAAACCACTCGGCCAGTTTTTCGTTGACCATGCCTTCGACGGCCGGGCGAACCTCGGAGGAAACCAGCTTGTCCTTGGTTTGGCTTGAAAATTTCGGGTCCGGCACTTTGACGGACAGCACGCAAGTCAGGCCCTCACGGGCGTCATCGCCGGTGAAATCGATCTTTTCTCTTTTCGCGATTCCAGAGGATTGCGCGTAATTGTTGATGGTGCGCGTCAGCGCGCCGCGCAGGCCTGCCAAATGAGAGCCGCCATCGCGCTGCGGGATGTTGTTGGTAAAGGGCAGCACGTTTTCATGGTAGCTGTCATTCCACCACATCGCGACTTCCACCACGATCCCGGCCCGTTCGCCAATGATATAGATCGGCTCCGCCATAATCGAGGTTTTGGAACGGTCAAGATATTTGACGTATTCGCGCACGCCGCCCTCATAGAAAAGCTCGGTTTTCAACGGCTCGGCGGGGCGTTCATCAATGATGATGATGCGCACGCCAGAGTTCAGGAAGGCCAATTCACGCAGACGGTTTTCCAGGGTCTTGAAGTTGTAATCGAGGTTGGAAAAAGTGCCATCGGCGCGATTAATCTTAGAAGAAGCCATGAAGCGCACCTCGGTGCCCTTTTCGCCCGGCGCAGGACCAACCTCGCGCACATGCTCCACACAGTCGCCGTTTTCAAAGCGGGCGAAATATTCCTTGTCGTTGCGCCAGACCCGCAGTTCCAGCCAATCGGAGAGCGCATTGACAACCGAAACCCCCACGCCGTGCAAACCGCCCGAAACCTTATAGGCGTTGCCTTCGTCATCGGTGTTGTTGAATTTGCCGCCCGCGTGCAGTTGGGTCATGATGACCTCGGCAGCGGAAACGCCCTCTTCTTTGTGGATATCTACCGGGATGCCCCGCCCGTTATCACGCACGGAAACCGAGCTGTCGGCGTGGATTTTTACCGTCACGGCAGTGGCGTGGCCTGCCAGTGCCTCGTCAATGCCGTTATCGACAACCTCATACACCATATGGTGCAGGCCCGAGCCATCGTCAGTATCGCCGATATACATGCCAGGGCGTTTGCGAACGGCTTCTAACCCTTTGAGAACTTTGATGGAATCAGCGCCGTATTCTGCGGGCTTCTTGGCTTCTTCAGTCATGCGGACTTTCCTTGAATTCTGGCCCAATTTATAGGCTTTTCATCGGGGATTGTCACGCCCCAGACACAATATTTAGCGGTTTGATTGCGGCTTAAACCAGCGGGATTATGAGGCCGACACCGATCAGCATTACCCCGGAGATGACATTTAGTCGGCGCAGCTGCCGGGGGGAGGCGAGCAGACGGCGCGCGCGGTCCAAGAACAGCGCAAGTCCGAGGTTTCCCAATGCCGGAACGATGGCCGAAAGGGCGAGTATGGCGACGATATCGGCGGCCGTGAGCCGGGTCAGATCAAAAAAGCCGGGCAGTACGCTCATGTAGAAGAGGATCGCCTTGGGATTGCCCATCACGGCGGCGACGCCAACGGCAAAACCCGCCCACATGCCTGGGATTGTCATGCGGCTGTCGGCATCCGGGCGCGCGGCAGGTTTGCGGATCAGCATCACCCCCATCACAATAAATACGGCGGCGGCAAGCCAGACCAGCACCTCCAGAAACCCGCCATAAAACGAGAGAACCCAGGTCAGCCCAAAGATCGCGGCGAGGGGCCAGATAAGGTCCCCCATGGCGACGCCGATTGCGAGGGGCCAAGCGCTGGCAAAGCCACCGGAAAGTGCGCGGGCGGTCAGTGCCATCCAAACCGGGCCGGGAATAACCCAAAGCAGCGCCATACCGCCAGCATAGAGCACAAGCTGGTGCAGGCTGATGGTCATCATGGCAGGGTTAGGCTGCCATCGTCATTCAGCGGCCAGAACGGGTTCATCGCCACCTCCCAGACATGGCCATCCAAATCCGCCCAATATCCCGAATACCCGCCCCAGAACACCTTTTCAGGCGCTTTAAGGCCCTTAGCCCCCACGGAAAGTGCAGCCGAATAGGCGGCGTCCACCTCTGCCTCGCTGGCAAAATTCTGCACCAATGTCATTGCGCCAACGCCCAATAGCGCATTAGGGCGGCCTTGATCCTTGGCAAGATCATTGAGCGGAAACAGCCCAAGCACCGCGCCGTTCAATTGGTAAAACACTACGGTTTTTTGGCTTTGCCCATGCTCTTGCCAGCCCAAGCGACCATAAAATGTACGGGCAGCGGCCAGATCGGCAACGCCAAGAGTGATCAGAGTGACGCGTTGGCTGGTCATACCTCGAACTCCTCAATATGGGATTGATTGGCTGTCTCCGATACCGCAAAGCCTTGGGCGCGGGGGCCGAGGCTGTCAAACAGGCTGGCGTCGGTGCCGGTCATAATGGCCTGCGCACCAAGGGCACAGATCTCATCATAAAGGGCGGCGCGGCGATGAATGTCCAGATGCGCCGCGACTTCATCCAACAGCAAGATCGGTGCGGTACCCAACTCGGCACTCAAAGCGCGGGCATTGGCGAGAATAAGGCTGATCAGCAGGGCTTTTTGCTCTCCGGTTGAGCATTGTTCCGCTGGCACATCCTTATCGGCATAGACCCCAGCCAGATCAGCGCGATGCGGCCCCACAAGGCTGCGCCCTGCCGCCATATCCCGTCGCCTGCCTTCGGCAAGGGCAAAGGCCAAATCCTCCACGGGCTCAGGATTGGTAAGGCTCAGATCCGCACGGGGGAAGGCCGTATCAGCATTGGCTTGGGCCTCGGCCAAACGGCGAAGGGTTTCTGCCCGATTAGCCTCGATCAGCGCCGCAGTTTCCACCATCCGAGATTCCAGCGCGCGATACCAATGCGCATCCTGCACTTGATCTTTCAAAAGCCGGTTGCGGTCGCGCATCGCCTTTTCATAGCCCAGAACGGCCTCGGCATGGTCCGGTGCAAAACTCAGGGTCGTGCGGTCCAAAAACGCCGCCGTCCCTCCGCTGCCTCGATCCAAAGCCGGTCCATGGCAGGCACCAGCCAAAGGATTCGTGCGATCCGGGCGAGGCTAAGCTGCGTTGTGGCTTTGCCATCAATACGCACCTGCCGGGAGTGCCCGACCTCTCCCCCCGTCTCAATTTCATGTGCTGAACCAAAGCTCTGCACGGAAGCAAAAACCTTCCACCCCAAGGCTTCAGGCCGCCGTGCAATCTCGTCCATCGTTGCCCGTCGCAAACCACGCCCGGGTGACAGCAAGGACACGGCCTCAAGCAGATTGGTTTTGCCTGCGCCATTTGGCCCGATCAACACCACTGGGCGTCCATCAAAGGCCACCCGCGCGCTGCGATGGCTGCGAAAATGCGACAAGGCCAGATCGGTGATCGCCAAACCTGCCATTCCGGCCCTTCATCTATTTAGAAATATCCCGGGGGGTCCGGGGGGCTGGCCCCCCGGCTTTGGTATGGTCCGGGGGGCTGGCCCACCGGCTTTTGGTATGGTCCGGGCGTTATACCCGCATTGGCATCACGACATAGATGGCAGAGGTATCATTGCCCTCACGCATCAGGGTCGGATCGCCCGAGGAATTGAACATGAACACGGCGTTTTCGCGGTCCACCTGGCTTGCGATTTCCAGCAGATATTTGGCGTTAAAGCCAATTTCCAACCGCTCGTCACTATATGCTACGGCCAGTTCTTCCTCGGCGGCGCCGCTATCAGGCGCGTTGACGGAAAGAACCAAACGATCCTCATCAAGGCTAAGCTTTACCGCACGGGAACGTTCAGATGAAACGGTGGCCACGCGATCAACCGCTTTGGCAAATTCGGAAGCATCAACTTCCAGCCGTTTGGTGTTTCCGGTCGGAATGACGCGGGTGTAATCGGGGAAAGTGCCGTCGATTACTTTCGAGGTCAGCGAGATTGCCGGGGTTGCAAAACGCACCTTGGTTTCCGAAACGGACACCGCGATCATTGCGTCATCATCATCCAGAAGCTTGCGCAGTTCATTGACCGTTTTGCGTGGCACGATAACGCCGGGCATTCCGCTCGCACCCTCGGGTAGCGGCGCGTCGATGCGGGCCAAGCGGTGGCCATCGGTGGCCACACAGCGCAGGACTGGGCCGTTCTCGGATGTCGAGACATGCATGTATACACCGTTGAGGTAATACCGAGTCTCTTCGGTCGAGATTGCGAATTTTGATTTGTCGAAAAGGCGACGCAATTGCGCAGCAGGCGCCGAGAAGTTCGAGGAATACTCAGAGCTTGCCATCACCGGAAAATCTTCTTTCGGCAGAGTGGCAAGGTTGAAATTGGAGCGGCCTGCCGTCACTGTCAGCCGGCCAGAGGTGGCATCTTCGGCCAGGTTCACCAGGGACCCATCGGGAAGTTTGCGCACAATCTCATGCAGCATCACAGCCGAAACCGTGGTGGCTCCGGCGCGCTCCACCACTGCGGGCGCGCGATCGACCACTTCGATATCCAAATCGGTGGCGCGGAAGGAAACAGTGCCGCCCTCGGCCTCGATCAAGACATTGGCAAGGATTGGGATCGTGTTGCGCCGCTCCACAACGGATTGGGCCTGGCTAACCGCCTTGAGAAGCGTGCTGCGTTCGATGCTGATCTTCATGTTTCGTCCCTTTGCCCGTCTTGGTGCTGGCTGATCACCCTTTTGGCCACGCCGCAGGGAGGCAGAAGTTACCCGTTTTTTACCATTTCACAAGGGGTATGACGCTCAATTTACGGGTTCAAGCCGCAAAACAACAGCCTGCCCGGGCTTTGCAACCCTCTTAGCCTTGCAACAACCGCTTGAGCATTTGCAGATCGTCGGAAAGTTGGCTGTCTGTGGTCATCATCTCTTCGATTTTCTTCACGCCATGCATGATGGTTGTGTGATCGCGGCCACCAAAGCGGCGGCCGATATCGGGCAACGAGCGCGAGGTCAGTTGTTTGGACAGGTACATCGCGATTTGCCGAGGCCGCACGATGGTGCGCACCCGCTTTGGCCCGATCATATCCGAAAGGCGGATGTTGTAATGTTCGGCCACTCTGCGTTGAATTTCTTCGATGGTGATCTTGCGATCCGAGGCGCGCAGGATGTCGGCAAGGCAATCTTGCGTCAGATCCAATGTGATTTCGCGGCCCACAAGACTAGCAAAGGCGAAAAGCCGGGTCAGCGCGCCTTCAAGCACGCGGACATTGGTGGAAATGCGATGTGCGAGGAATTCCAACACGCCCGGCGCGATGACGAGATCACGGTATTGGCCGTGATAAAACTCGGCCTTTTGTTGCAGAATTCCGAGACGCAATTCATAATCGGTCGGGTGCAGATCGACGACAAGGCCACATTGCAGGCGGCTTTTGATCCGGTCTTCAAGGCCCTTGATTTCGCCCGGCGCGCGATCAGCAGAAATCACGATCTGTTTGTTTTGGTCCACGAGCGCGTTGAATGTGTGGAAGAATTCTTCCTGGGTGCTGTCTTTGCCCGCGATGAATTGTACGTCATCAACCATAAGCACATCGACAGAGCGGAAAAGCTCCTTGAAATCCATGATCTGGCGTTCGCGCAGGGCCTGTACGAAACGGTACATGAACTGCTCGGCGGAAAGGTAGAGCACGCGCAAGTCGGGCTGGCGGAGCTGAAGTTCATGCGCAATGGCGTGCATCAGGTGGGTTTTGCCAAGGCCAACCCCGCCATAGAGAAACAGCGGGTTGAAGGTGACTGGGCCACCCTCGGCCACACGACGGGCAGCGGCATGGGCCAACTCGTTCGGCTTACCGACAACAAAGCGGTCAAAGGTGAAGCGGGTATCAAGCGGGGCGCCAGGAACTTCATCACCGTTGGTGGCGCGCTTGCGCGGCGCAGCCTCAGTGACTTTCTTCGGTTGCTTTGCCGGGCTGCGTTCCAACGCGAATTCAATGCGGTCCACTTCTGCTCCGGAGCGGTGCAGATGGTGAAGGATGTGATCAGAGAAGTTGCGCAACACCCAGTCGCCGAAAAATGTGGTGGGCACGGAGAAGCTGGCGACGCCCCCGGTAAGGGCAGAAAGTTTCAGCGGTTCGATCCATGTAATGTAGTTATCTTTGCCTACCCGCTTACGCAGATCTTCCCGAATTTCCACCCAGCCGTCGTTCGTCATGCCACTACCTGTTCATCGACTTCGCCCTCCCCCCCACGGTCGGGGCAGACGGGCTATTAAGCGATACTCAGATATCTTGGATACGGTTGGCGCCCATAATGGGCGAGCAACCGCGGAACAAAAACGCACAACCGCTACAGCATGGCTGTATCGACCGTTATCCCAGACCTCACTAACCGCGCTGGAGGCGCGGTCGAAAGCAATGGGCGAACCCGCTCTATAGCAAAAGGCACCGCTGGCGCGGAGAAAAACAGCCTAAACCTATCAGAACGCGGTCACGTCTTGTCCCCCAGGACGAAGTGAATCGCTTGAATAAGTTAGCAACCAGTCAGGGGGCAGGGCAACTGATCTTCGCTGTTGACATGAATTTGATTGGTGCGAATCTGATGGCCTGTGTAAATTCGCAACGCCTTGTTTTTTTATCGACGAGGCAACGCAAAAACGGCGCATCCGAAGATGCGCCGTTAATTGAATTAAACCATTGTTTGGTTTGAAAAATTAGGCTGCAGGGGTTGCCAGAGCCTTAACGCGCGAGGAC
>CALEMZ010000466.1 GCA_937910975.1 uncultured Pseudorhodobacter sp.
GCGATGACGGTGCTGCTGAAAGACGCGATGCAGCCAAACCTCGTGCAGACGTTGGAAAACAATCCGGCCTTCGTGCATGGTGGCCCCTTCGCCAATATCGCACATGGTTGCAACTCGGTTATTGCGACCAAGACTGCACTGAAACTGGGGGAATATGTGGTGACAGAGGCGGGCTTCGGTGCCGACCTCGGCGCAGAAAAGTTCATGAATATCAAGTGCCGCATGGCGGGCCTCGCGCCGGATGCGGTGGTTTTGGTGGCCACGGTGCGCGCGATGAAGATGAACGGCGGCGTGGCGAAGGCAGATTTGGGGGCTGAGAATGTGGATGCCGTCAAGAAGGGCTGCCCGAACCTTGGCCGCCACATTGGCAACCTAAAAAGCTTTGGCGTGCCAGTGGTTGTGGCGATCAATCATTTTGTGTCTGACACCGATGCCGAAGTGCAGTCCGTAAAAGACTATGTAGCGACCCAAGGGGCTGAGGCGATTTTGTGCAAGCATTGGGCCCATGGCTCTGCTGGCATTGAGGAACTGGCGCATAAAGTGGTGCAACTGGCCGAAAGCGGTGCGGCCCATTTCGCGCCCTTGTACCCCGATGAGATGCCGTTGATGCAAAAGATCGAGACCATCGCCAAGCGGATTTACCACGCTGATGAAGTGCTGGCCGACAAGTCGATCCGCGCGCAACTGAAGGTTTGGGAAGAGGCTGGCTATGGCCATTTCCCGATCTGCATGGCGAAAACGCAGTACTCGTTCTCGACTGACCCGAACCTGCGCGGCGCACCTGTGGGCCATTCGGTGCCGGTGCGCGAAGTGCGGCTTTCGGCGGGCGCAGGCTTTATCGTGGCGATCTGCGGCGAGATCATGACTATGCCGGGCCTGCCGCGTGTGCCATCGGCAGAGGTGATCCGGCTGAATGAGGACGGGCAGATCGAGGGGCTGTTCTGAGCGTTGGGTCAAATCTGATGAAACAATTGGCAACAGCGTTGGCCAGCACGTTCTTTCTTTGCGCTGCTTTCGCTGTTGCCGAACCACGGGTTTATACGACCAGCTTTGAGGATGTCAGCGATTTTGATGGGTTTTATATTGTGCCGCAGGATCACAAGGGAGCCAGATCACACGATCTGTCAACCGAACAGATCCGGTCGGCGCGATACGCGCATAAGGGTTGGATATACGGCGAAAACCGGGGCAGCACCCTGTTTCGCAACAATAATCACCGCGCTTATCCGACGGAACAGCTATATAAACTTGCGGGAGGGGGCTCCAAAATCCCTGTTGAGATTGAATTCTGGGTATGGCTGGATATGGAGAGTGCAGCAGAGGAATGGCTTAGCCTTGCCACACTTGATCGCAGCACTTCTGTCCAGTGGGATCCGGTGCTCGTCAATCTCAGCGATGCGGGGTTTGTCCACCTGATGCATGTTCCGCGCAACGGTCAGGGGGTGCGAACCTTCCAGACTGACACCACCAATTTTCCGATGCGCCAATGGGTAAAGCTGAACGTTCGGCTGCATTTTGATGCTAAGGAAGGCTATGCTGAAGTTCGCCAGAATGACCGGTTGGTGTCATCGGCGGAGGTGCTGCGGGGCGATGGGCTGTTTACGCAAGCTCATCTTGGCTTGTATGCGCCACCCTTGATGACGCATGGGGTGGTCTACAATGACGATCTTATTATAACCGAAATTTAAGGTAATTAGCGGGTAGGGGGATGCCATGACGGCAGAAATAATTGACGGTAAGGCCTTTGCGGCCAAGGTGCGGGGGCAGGTTGCCGCCCATGTGGCGCAATTGGTGGAAGAGCATGGTATCAAGCCGGGGTTGGCAGTGGTTTTGGTGGGCAGTGATCCTGCCTCGGAAGTCTATGTGAAATCCAAGGGCAAGATGACGGAGGAGGTTGGTATGACCTCCGTCGAACATCGGTTGCCAGCCGAGACGGCAGAAGCCGATTTGTTGGTATTGATTGCAGCCTTGAATGTTGATCCCAGAATTCACGGGATTTTGGTGCAACTGCCGCTGCCGCCTCATCTAAACTCTGAACTGGTGATCAACAGTATTGATCCTGCCAAGGATGTGGACGGGTTTCACATATCGAACGTAGGCCTGCTCGGGACGGGGCAAAAGAGCATGGTACCCTGCACGCCCTTGGGTTGCCTGATGATGCTGCGCGAGCATCTCGGGTCTTTGTCGGGGCTTAACGCTGTCGTGGTGGGGCGCTCAAACATCGTGGGCAAGCCGATGGCGCAACTGCTGCTGGGCGATAGCTGCACAGTGACGATTGCGCATAGCCGGACGAAGGATTTGGCAGCGGTGTGCCGTGGGGCGGATATTCTGGTGGCAGCCGTGGGGCGACCGGAGATGATCACGGGCGACTATGTGAAACCCGGTGCTACGGTGATTGATGTGGGCATCAACAGGATTGATGTGGGTGGTAAGACCAAGTTGGTGGGCGATGTGGCGTTTGAAAGCTGTGCTGCCGTGGCGGGCGCAATTACGCCGGTGCCAGGTGGCGTGGGGCCGATGACGATTGCCTGCCTGCTTGCCAATACGCTGACGGCGGCCTGTCGGGCCAATGGCTTGCCGGAGCCGAAGGGGCTGACGGCGTAGCCTCGGCGGTTATTACCTCTTGCCCCTCATTCATCAGGCTCAGCACGGCTTGGTTCAGGTAGGCCCCATCGGCAAGCCCTTTGGCAGGCTTTGGTTTTTTACTTGCCCTTGCCGCCGCCGCCGCCTATGCCAAACCTTATGAAACTGCTTTTTCTGGGTGACGTTATGGGCCGGGCCGGGCGCGCTGCGATTGCAGAGCGTTTACCGGGCTTGCGGGCTGAATGGGGCTTGGATTTTGTCGTCGTGAATGGCGAGAATGCCAGTGGCGGCATGGGGCTTATGGGCGCGCATGCCAAGGGTATTCTGGACGCGGGCGCCGATTGCGTGACGCTGGGCGACCATGCCTTTGACCAAAAGGACATGCAGCAATTCATTGAGACCGAGCCGCGAATTATCCGACCCTTGAATTACGCCAAGGCGGCCCCGGGCAAAGGCGCGCGGGTTTTTGAGGCGCGGGGCGGGCGCAAGGTTTTGGTGGTGCAGGCTTTGGGCCAGGTGTTCATGAAGCGGCCCTTTGACGATCCGTTCTCGGCGGTTGAGGCTGTGCTTAAGGCGCATCCTCTGGGCGGCATGGTCAGCGCCACTATTGTCGATATGCATTGTGAGGCGACGTCGGAGAAAATGGCGATGGGCCATTGGTGCGATGGGCGCGCGAGCCTTTGTGTCGGCACCCATACCCATGTGCCAACGGCGGATGCCCAGATCCTTGAGAAGGGCTGTGCCTATCTGAGCGATGCGGGCATGTGTGGCGATTACGACAGTGTGATCGGCATGGAAAAGCTGGAACCGATGCGGCGCTTTATCACCGGCATGGCCAAGGCGCGGTTTGAGCCGGCGGCTGGATCAGCGACCCTTTCGGGCGTTTACGTTGAAACGGATGACAGGACAGGGCGCGCAACCCGCGTGGCCATGATCCGCATCGGCGGGCGTTTGCAAGAAGCACGGCCATAATTTCCTTTTGGGCTGTCGGTGCTTTCTGTGGTCGGCTAATCTCGAGATCTATCCAATTGGGGTAAGTGCGCGGATATGTTTGGCTTGGAACTCTCTGAGATGGTGCAGGCATGGGTGGCGATCGCCATTTTGCTTGGCATGTTGGTGCTTTTTGTGCGCGAGGTGTTCCCGGTTGAAGTAACGGCGCTTGCCGGCGCGGCCCTGATGCTGGTTTTGGGCATATTGCCGCAAGATGATGCGTTGCGGGTTTTATCGAACCATGCGCCATGGACGATTGCGGCGATGTTTGTGATCGTCGGGGCCTTGGTGCGCACGGGCGCGCTGGATTGGGTTACGCGTTTGGCCGTGCGCAATGTCGAGGCGCGCCCGGCAACCACCCTCGCCGGGCTGACCGTGGCAATCATTCTGATGTCGGCCTTCATGAACAACACGCCGATCGTCGTGGTGATGATTCCGGTTTTCATGCAATTGGCCAGACAGATGAAGATGTCAGCCTCCAAGTTCATGATCCCCTTGTCATATCTGTCGATTTTTGGCGGCACGATCACGCTGATCGGTACTTCGACCAATCTGTTGGTGGATGGTGTGGCGCGGGATATGGGCATGGAACCATTCGGGATTTTTGACATAACGCCTTTGGGCCTGTTGATGTCAGCCATTGGGGTGCTTTACCTTTTTCTGTTTGCTCGCAAGGCTTTGCCGGACCGTGACAGCATGGGAATGCTGTTGGGGGACCGCGCAAAAATGAAATTCTTTACCGAGGTGGCGGTGCCGGAGGATTCGGCGCTGATTGACCAGAAGGTGATGGATGTCGACCTGTTCAAGCGCGATTCCATGCGGGTGATCGACGTTTTGCGCGGCGATGCCTCGTTACGCCGTGCCTTGGCTGGGGTGGAGTTGCAGGCCGGAGACCGTGTGGTTTTGCGCACGCCGATGTCCGAGGTTCTGGCGTTGCAGACAAGCAAGGATTTGCGGCAGGTCGATAAGCTGTCCTCGGTGCAAACCGAGACGGTGGAGGTGCTGATCACGCCGGGATGCGGGATGGTGGGCCGCTCGCTTGGCTCCTTGCGATTGCGGCGGCGCTATGGAGTTTATCCGTTGGCGGTGCATCGGCGCAACCAGAACATCGGGCGGCAGTTGGATGATCTGGTGGTGCAGGTGGGTGATACCTTGCTGCTGGAAGGGGCGGCGGCGGATATTCAGCGCCTCGCGCAGGATATGGATCTGGTGGATATCAGCCAGCCATCGGAGCGGGCCTTCAGGCGGCGCCATGCCCCGATTGTGATGGCTGTTCTGGCGGGGGTCGTGGGGCTTTCGGCGCTCAATGTGGCCCCGATTGTGATTTTGGCGCTGATTGGCGTGGCGGTTGTGCTGGTGACGCGCTGCATCGATGCGGATGAGGCTTTTGGCTTCATTGAGGGACGTTTGCTGGCGAGGATTTTTGCG
>CALEMZ010000467.1 GCA_937910975.1 uncultured Pseudorhodobacter sp.
ACTCCAAGAATCTATTCAAAACACTTTGTCAAAATCCAAATGCGATTCCCCTGATCGCGGCGGCCTTGGTCGTTGCGCCGGTTCAGGCGGTCGCAGGGGATGGGCTGGTCGGCGGCATTGTTGGCGGTATCATCGGCGGGGTCATCGTGAACGAGGCCAACAAGAAACGCAGTAGCCCCCAGCGCAAAACTACGCGGTCTTCGGCCTCTTCCAGCCAGCGCGAGGCGAACCGAGAGGTTCAGGTTGCACTGAACTACTTCGGCTTGGGAAATGTTGGCGCCGCAGGTGAGGCAGCCGGATCAAGTTGGTGCGGTCGAGAGGACTCGGTACTTCTCAGCAACACTCAATAAACGCTTGTTTTTATGGACATAACACCTAAAAACGGTACAAGGATTTAGAAATAATGGTACAAACATGGCTATTGCATCATACTTAAGACGCACCTCAGACCGTGGCAATTTCAGCTACAGAAGGGCCGTGCCAGAGGATTGCAGACCATTTTGGGGCAAACGAGAACACAAAGAGTCACTGAAAACCAAGAGCCACCCCGAAGCATTAAGGCGTGCAGCACAGGTGAACACTACCTTCGATACCAAGGTTGCTCGGATCAGACAGATGAACTCTGGTTTTGTACTGCCAACAGACCAGCAAATACAGGAAGCCAAGGACATCTTACTTAGAGAAGGTATACACCCCCAACAAATACCCCGAAACAAGGCAGAGGCTGACAAATTCTTTGAACGTCAAGAGGAATGGTCTGGTCAATATCTAGACGCCGTCGATACGAAGAATGGGTATAATTCGGATGGAACAATCTGGACCACATATCATGAGAACAAGAAAAGTCCGTATTTTGCCGCCCATGAAATTCTCAAGGCCCGCCAGACAGCATCAATAGTCCCAACGCTGGCTGAGGCCACAGACAATTACCTCAAAGTGAATGCTGAGAAGGCAACCAGAACACCACACAACCAACACAAGCACGAACAGAGGGTCAGACGTGCTGTAGCCCAACTAGGGCCGCTGGACACAACGGTGGCTGACTACAATCGCCTGAAGGCAAGGCAGCATAAAGAGACCTTACCCAATAGCAGCCCCCAGCACACCAAACTACAGGGCTTAAAGTTCGTGGCTAACCAAGGGCGGGCTAGAGAACGAATCTCCGGCGGCTGTGTTCCATCTCGATACCCAAGGACAAATTCCACTTTAAGACGCGTCAAAAACGGTACAAGAAATTCACAAAAACGGTACATAGGCCAACAAATATGCGGCTACAAATCCCTTATTTATATGATTTTTTGGGGTAAAGTGGTGCGGTCGAGAGGACTCGAACCTCCACGGGTGTTACCCCACAGCGACCTCAACGCTGCGCGTCTACCAATTCCGCCACGACCGCACTGTCCTGACCAGCGGCGTCATAGCGAAGCCCGCGGCAGACCTCAAGATCAATTTTGTATCTTTGGTGCGTAAATGCGCTGCGGAGAGGGACAAAAAGAAACCAGCGCAAAAGCAAGCCCTGCGATGGCAGTTTTGTATGGGGCCAAGGTTACGGATTTACCGTGCTTCCGGGCACCACAAAGGACGGCAGCGTCGAGGCCGACACCGGCGCCCCGGGTACAGTAGCACCGGGCAAGCTGCGCCCTGCGGCGGAGTAGGCGGCCAGCCGGACTAGGGCGGCGCGATCGAACATGCCGGGGGCAAAGACCAGCGTTGTACCATCAGACCCGGCAGAATAGCTGTGATCAAACCATGGCAGCGACAAATCTGTGCGTTGCGCCGCGCCAATACCCGCAGCCAGATGATGGCCCATCAACTCGGCATAAGCGGCCTCACCCACCACTGTCAGGATCAGCGCCGATCCGATAGCCACATCCATGTTATCCGTCACATAGCCCACTCCGAGGCAAATTTTCGCCGTGCCCGCCAATTGCGCCGGGGCCATGCCGGAGGCCAGCACGAAGCCGGACACGTCCTGCATCACCTCTTCGCGCGACTTCAGTGACAGCGCCGAGACATACTCCTTCATCGCCGGGCCAAAGCCTTCGCATTGCTGGGTGATTTGTTGTGGCGTAAAGCCAGAAACCTTGGACACATGGTCCTCACTTTGTGCGATTGCATAGGTGCGGGCAAGGCAGAACTGCTCCGATAGGGTAAAGGCCGGGTCAGTCATGGTGACTTGGGTGACAAAGCCGCCGTTCGAATTGGTGACCAACGACACTTTGTTGCAAAGGCTGGCCAGCGAGACCTGCGCAGCACCCTGCCCCATAAAGGACGGCAAGCCCGTGACGCCCGATGCCGCAGCACTGAATTGCGGCACGGCCCCGGCGACAGTCCCGGTTCCGGCTGCGGTCATTTGCCCGCCCTGAGACGGAACACCCAGTTTTTCATCGCGATAGGCAAACAAAAGCCCCTTGGTGCCGCGCGGATCGGTGGCTATCTGTTGTGCTGTCAGCGCCCCGCCCGCCTGCGCGCGATAGAAAGACTGCACCAGCAGCTCTTGCTCCCAGCTATTAAGTGTGCCGGTGGGCGCAAAGCCCAGCAATGCTTGATACTGCGAAATCGCCCCACGCGATCTTGGTCCAAGCGCCCCATCCGGGGTGCCGACAGGAAAACCTCGCTTCACGCGTTGAGGCATCTACTCACGCAGCCATGGTGAAGAATCATGCTGCGCCGTCAGCCCATGACGCGCAATGATTTGCACAACTAAGGCTGTTTTCCTGCAATTGCCTGTGGCAATTGCCCAATTTTCCTGCATTTACGCAAATTCATCCCGAATATCGGAAGGGGAGTTGCCATAGCACTGACATTTCGTTTTAGTTATATCAACAAGAGTGCAGGGACCTGCCGGAACGATCAGGGAGATACGGGTGATCAATCAACCCCAGAACGACGGTTTCGTCGTCTTCGATCATGTACAGAAAAGCTATGATGGGGAAGTGCTGGTCGTTAAAGACCTGAACCTGTCGATCGGTAAAGGCGAATTTCTGACGCTGCTTGGGCCGTCGGGCTCTGGCAAAACCACGTGCCTAATGATGCTGGCCGGGTTTGAAACAGCGACCCATGGCGATATCCGCCTTGATGGGCGTCCGATCAATTCGGTCCCGCCGCACAAGCGCGGCATTGGCATGGTGTTTCAGAACTACGCTTTGTTTCCGCATATGACCGTGGGTGAAAACCTGTCTTTCCCGCTCGAAGTGCGCGGCATGGGCAAGGATGAACGTGAAGCCAAGGTCAAGCGTGCGCTGGATATGGTGCAGATGTTTTCTTTCATCAACCGCCGTCCCGCCCAGCTTTCGGGAGGCCAGCAGCAGCGTATCGCGCTTGCCCGCGCTTTGGTCTTCGATCCCAGCCTTGTCTTGATGGATGAACCCCTGGGTGCGCTAGACAAGCAGTTGCGCGAGCATATGCAGTTCGAGATCAAGCACTTGCATGAATCACTTGGTATTACCGTGGTTTACGTAACCCACGATCAGGGCGAGGCGCTGACAATGAGCGACCGCGTGGCGGTGTTCAACGATGGCCGCATCCAGCAGCTCGCCCCGCCGGATGAGCTTTATGAGCGCCCGCAGAACGCTTTTGTGGCGCAGTTTATCGGTGAGAATAACAAGCTTGAAGGCGTGGTCGAAAGCATTTCCGGTGACAAGACCACCGTGCGCTTGCCTACGGGGGAGCTGATCGCAGCAACGGCGGTGAATGTGACCACCAAGGGTCAAAAAGCCCTCGTGTCGATCCGCCCCGAGCGTGTGGAATTCAAGGCAGAGATGATGCCTGAAGGGGCAGCCACGATTGATGCCGAAGTGCTGGAATTCATCTATATGGGTGATTTGTTCCGCACGCGGCTTCGGGTGGCTGGTCACGATGATTTCGTCATCAAGTCCCGTAATACGCAGGGCCAGACCATGTTGCGGCCCGGCGAAAAGATCAAGATCGGTTGGGCGTCAAGCGATGCGCGCGCGCTCGACCCATCCTGAACCCATCGCTGGCGGGTCACTCCGCTGGTGACCAAAAAACCAAGTTTAACAGGGAGTCTATCAGTATGAAGAGAACACTTATCCTTTCCACAGCACTGACCGCAGTGTCCTTTGCCGCTTCGGCACAAGAGGTTGTGATCGTGTCTTGGGGTGGCGCTTATGGCGTGAGCCAGGTTGAGGCCTATAACAAGCCTTTCACCGCTGAAACCGGTATCAAGACCACGATGGTTGATGCTGATAATCCAGTGACTCCGATCAAGGCTCAGGTCGAAGCTGGCAATGTCACTATTGACGTGGCCGATATCGAACTGTCCGACGCTGTGCGCCTATGCGACGAAGGCATGCTTGAAATCATCGATCACGCAGCTTTGCCTGCGGCCCCGGACGGTACGCCGGCAACCGAAGATTTCATTGACGGCGCTTTGATGTCTGAATGCGCTGTTGCAAACATCGTATGGTCCACGGTTGTGGCCTATGACAGCAGCAAAGTAACCGGCGCTGAAACGATCGCCGACTTCTTTGACCTGGCAAAGATTCCAGGCAAGCGCGGGCTTCGCAAGGGTGCAAAGGCAAACTTGGAAATGGCGCTGATGGCTGACGGTGTTCCTGCCGGCGAAGTCTATGCCGCGCTGAGCACCCCTGAAGGTGTTGACCGTGCGTTTGCCATGCTCGACACAATCAAGGCCGACACCGTTTGGTGGGAAGCAGGCGCGCAGCCTCCGCAGTTGTTGGCTGATGGCGAAGTTGCAATGACCACCGGCTATAACGGTCGTATCTTTAACGCCGCTATTGGCGAAAATATGCCGTTTGAAATCATGTGGGATGGCCAGATCATGGACTTCGATCTGTTCGTGGTCCCGAAAGGTGCTCCGAACAAAGAAAACGCAATGAAGTACATCGCATTTGCGACCGACACCCAGCGTCTGGCGGATCAAGCCAAGTACATCTCCTACGGTCCGGCACGTAAGTCCTCGGCTCCGTTGGTTGGTCTGTACCAGGACGGCAAAACCGAAATGGGCCCACATATGCCAACATCGGAAGCCAATTTGGCGAATGCTCTGGTCAACAACTTCGAATTCTGGGCTGACCGGGATGTTGAGTTGAACGAGCGTTTCAACGCTTGGTTGCTACAGTAATCTGACAAAGGGGGCGCGGCACTGTCGCGCCCCCAACCCAATATACGACCACGAACATTATCTTAAGGTTCCATCAGAGGGCCGTGAGAATAAACTTTCCAAGCGCATCAGGACAGGACCAC
>CALEMZ010000468.1 GCA_937910975.1 uncultured Pseudorhodobacter sp.
GGATCTGAAACCCTCTGACATCCTTACGCGCAAAGCCTTTGAGAACGCCATTGTTGTGAACTCGGCCATTGGCGGCTCCACCAATGCGCCGCCGCATTTGCAGGCTATCGCGCGCCACGCGGGCATTGATCTGCATGTCACCGATTGGCAAAAGATCGGTTTTGACGTGCCGTTGCTGGCCAATATCCAACCTGCAGGCAAATATCTCAGCGAAAGCTTTTACCGTGCGGGCGGTGTTCCCGCGATTATGGGAGAGCTGTTTGCCGCAGGCCGCCTGCATGGCGACGCGATGACCGCTGCGGGCAAACCCGTGTCCGAAACTGTGGGCCATTGGCGCAGCAGGGATACCGAAGTTATCCTGCCCTATGACGCACCCATGCGCAAAAATGCTGGGTTCCTCGTGCTCTCGGGCAACCTCTTTGATTCCGCATTGATGAAAATCAGTGTGATCTCGGATGATTTCCGCAAGCGGTTCTTGTCGCATCCGGGGGCGGAGAACGTTCATGAAGCCCGCGCCATCGTGTTTGAGGGGCCAGAGGATTACCACGACCGGATCAATGACCTGACCCTCGGAATCGATGAAAACTGCATCCTATTCATCCGCAATGTTGGCTGTATCGGCTATCCCGGTTCGGCCGAGGTGGTGAACATGCAGCCACCAGATGCGATGATCAAAGCAGGCATTAACCACCTGCCCACAGTGGGTGATGGGCGGCAATCGGGCACATCGGAAAGCCCGTCCATCGTCAACGCTTCACCGGAGTCGATGGTGGGCGGCGGTTTGGCCTTGCTGCAAACCGGCGACAAGGTGCGGCTTGATTTGAACACAAGCACGCTGAACGCGCTTGTGGAAGATGCCGAATGGGCCGCGCGCCGTGCGGCATGGAAAGCCCCCGACCTCCACCACCAAACCCCATGGCAAGAGATTTACCGTACCCATGTTGGCCAATTGGCTGATGGCGGTTGTCTTGAACTTGCAACCAGCTATCACAGGATCGTCAAAGACCTTCCGCGTGACAATCACTGAATTTGGGGAAACCGACTATGACGGAACAGGCGATCATCATCACGGGCGCCGGCTCGGGCATTGGCCGCGCCACGGCGCAACAGTTTTTGGCCTCTGGCTGGCGGGTGGGCCTTGTTGGTCGTCGTGCGGCAGCGCTTGAAGAAACCGCAACGGGCCATGCAAATGCGCTCGTGTTGCCCGCTGATGTAACCGATCCGGGCCAGGTGGATGCAGCCTTTGCCACAGCCGCCTCCACCTGGGGCCGGATTGACGCCTTGTTCAACAACGCCGGGGCCTCGCTCCCCTCTACCTTGATTGATGAGATCAAGGTGGAGGATTGGCTCCACCTCAGCAATGTGAACATCACCGGCATGTTTATTTGCGCCCGCGCCGCCTTCCGGCAGATGCGCAGGCAAGACCCGATGGGCGGGCGGATCATCAACAACGGCTCTATCTCTGCCTCTGTCCCGCGTCCGGGCTCGGTGCCCTATACAATGTCCAAACATGCGGTGACGGGGCTGACACGCACGTTGTCGCTTGATGGTCGCGCGTTCAACATCGCCTGTGGCCAGATTGATATTGGCAATGCGCTTACGGATATGGCTGTCGCCATGACAAAGGGCGTACCGCAGGCCAATGGCACCATAGCGGTAGAGCCGGTGATGGATGTGCAGCATGTGGCAAATTCGGTCCTGCATATGGCCAACCTGCCGCTTAGCGCCAATGTGCAATTCATGACCGTGATGGCCACCGCCATGCCTTACATCGGCAGAGGTTGAAGCCGAAAGCCGAAGCGCCTTACCCGGCCGCCTCACACAGCGCGCCGCGCTGCCCGATCACATATGCCGCCAGTTTGGCTCCCGCCCGCACCGATGCCGCCACATCGCCTCCTTCCAGCCATTCCGCAAGAAAGCCTGCGTTGAAGCTGTCGCCCGCCGCCGTGGTGTCAACCACCTGTGCCACCACTTCCGGCGCATGGGTGGCAAACGCGCCAGCACTCAGCGTCAGCATCTCGCCCCCGCCGTTCTTTACCACCACGAGGCCTGCACCCGCCGCGCCGTAGCGCTCTGCCGTCGCCGCTACATCGGCATCGCCGAAATAGGCCGCCTCATCTTCATGCGAGGGCAAGACCACATCCGACAAAGCGGCGGTCTCCATTACTGCGTGGCACATCGTGTCGGTGTCAGGCCACAGCCGTGGCCGCAGGTTCGGGTCAAACACCACTTGCGCGCCCGCCGCCCGTGCGCTGCGCAGCGCGGCGTAAAGCAACTCACGTCCCGAACCTTCCAAAATCGCCAAAGTGATCCCTGACAGATACACAATTCCGGCCCCTGCTAAGCCCCGCGTCAAGCGCCCGGCATCTTCGGCCAGCAACCGCGCCGCCGATTGCCCGCGCCAATAGGCAAAACTGCGCTCGCCATCCTTCAGCTCAATCAGGTAAAGCCCAATGGTCCGCCCCTTCAGCCGCGAAATATGCGCCGTGCCAATCCTTGCGGCCTCCATAAAATCGACCATCCGGTCTGAGACGGCATCCTCGCCCAAGGCCGTCAGGTAATCCACCTGCCAGCCCCCCGGCAAAGCGCGGCGCGCATACCAAGCGGTGTTCAGCGTATCCCCTGCAAAGCCCATGCGATAATCTCCCGGCACGGCACTTGGCGCCATTTCCACCATGGCCTCACCAATCGCTACGAAGCGCTTGTTCACAGGGGGAGTTATAGTCATGTCTCGTCCTTTATGTGGCTATGGCAAAACGCTAGGATTGCTTCATTTGTGCAAGGCAACGCCACGCCCAAGCCCTCGGCAAAGCGGTCAAACGCAGCCTGATTGCCCGCGCTAACTGCCGTCAAAACCGGAATGCCCGCCGCCAAAGCCTGCCCGATCAAAGGCCGGAAGCCTCGGCCATCGGCCTCTTGCTTGCCAAATTTGTTGATGATCAACAGGTCCGGCCCTGCCTCTAATGCCTGCGACACCAGCCCGGCCGCCTGCTCCAGCCCTGCCGGGTCCAGTCTGCAACCTTTGGAAAGCGTGCCAAGATTTTGACTGATGCGGATCACCTCTGCCCCGGCGAGAATATGCAAATCCATATGGCACGGGCGGGCAGGGTCATACTCTTCGTTCACCTGCACCACGCCAGCCAGCGTCAACCCTTCGGCCCGTAGCTGCGCCACGGCCTCGGCCAGCAGCACATCCGCCTGCCCCCGCTCTCCACCTGTCACATAGCCTAGCATCGCCGCCCTCTTGCAACCGCTGCCTCTGGCATACAAGATGCGGCGAGCCGATGAAAGCACCCGATGACGCCAGATTTTCCGATTCTGCCCAACCCGCATGACCCCCGCCTGACCCGGGCCATTTCCGGCACCGATCACACCGGTGCCAGCACCACCATTTCTGTGGTCGAAGAGCGCCCGCTGACCATTTATCTCAATTCCCAGGAAATCGTGACGGCGATGACCATCGGCGACTACCCCGATTACCTTGCGCTCGGTTTTTTGCGCAATCAGGGCATGCTGCGCCCCGATGATGTAGTCACGGCGGTGGATTATGATGAAGAGGTGGAAACCGTTGTCGTTCGTACCCAGCGCCAAACCGACTACGAGGCGAAGGTGGAAAAGAAAACCCGTACCTCCGGCTGCGCGGTAGGCACGGTTTTTGGCGACATGATGGAAGGGCTGGAGGGGCTGACCCTGCCTGCAACCCCGGTCCGCACCTCATGGCTTTATGCCTTGGCGCATCAAATCAATACGACCCCCTCGCTTTATCTGGAGGCGGGCGCGATCCACGGAACAACGCTTTGCCAGCAAGATAAGCCACTGGTCTATATGGAAGATGTCGGGCGTCATAACGCGGTTGATAAAATCAGCGGCTTCATGTTCCGC
>CALEMZ010000469.1 GCA_937910975.1 uncultured Pseudorhodobacter sp.
GATGGGATACGATGCTGGTAGAGCGCGATGAGCTGACCTCCGGCTCCACCTGGCATGCGGCGGGCTTGCTGCCCTTGTTCAACATGTCCTATGCCACCACCCATATCCACAAATACTCGGTCGATTTCTACAAATCGCTGGAGGCGGAAACCGGATTGAACGCTGGCTTTGCCGTTGTTGGCAACCTGCGCATGGCGCAGTGCAAAGAGCGGATGGACGAATATATGCTCTATTCGGCGGTCGCAGACTCCGCCGATGTTTATCACGAATTCCTGACGCCAGCGCAGATGAAAGAGCGTTGGCCGCTCCTGCGCACCGATGATCTTGTCGGCGGGCTGTTTCACCCGCAAGACGGCTATATCAACCCGGCGGATGTGACCCAGGCCATGGCCAAAGGTGCGCGTCAGCATGGGGCCACGATTGAGCGTAAAATTCAGGTTGATGGCTATCGCTGGACCGGCTCGGAATGGATCGTTTCTTGCACCCGTATGGTCGATAAGGGCGGCAACCTGATCGCCTCAGAGGAAAGCTTTGAAATCCACGCTGAGCATGTTGTCACGGCCACCGGCAACCACGCCCAACGCACCGCGCGGCTTTTGGGGGTGAAAATCCCCGCCATCCCGGTTGAGCATCAGTTCATCGTGACCGAACCCGACCCGATGCTGGTCGAATACCGCAAGAACAACCCTGAGCACCCGGTTTTGCGTGACGCCGATGCCAAATGGTATGTGCGCGAGGAACGTGGCGGCTGGATTCTTGGCCCCTATGAGAAGGGCGCACCAGCGCGGTTTGAATATGCGGTGCCTGACAGTTTCCGCGCCGATCTCTTCCCGCTCGATCTGGAGCGGATCGAGGCGGAATATATGTCCATGCTGCACCGCCTGCCGTCCTCGGAAACTGTGGGCCTCAAGGATGATTTCAACGGCCCGATCTGCTACACGCCCGATGGCAATCCCTTGGTCGGCCCGGTCCCCGGCCTGCGCAACATGTGGATCGCGGAGGGCTTCAGCTTTGGCATCACGGCGGCGGGCGGCACAGGTTATTACCTCGCGCAACTGATGACCCAAGGCGAGGCCGAGATTGACATGGCCAGCCTTGATCCGCGCCGCTACGGGTCGTGGATAACCACCGAATATGCCGCGCGAAAAAACGAGGAATGCTACGATCACGTCTTCATCCTGCACCACCCCGATGAAGAGCGTGAGGCCTGCCGTCCCCTGCGCACCACGCCGGTATATGACAAGCAAATCGCCCTTGGCGCGCAGATGGGGCAAGTGAACGGCTGGGAACGCCCGAACTACTACGGCCCCAAGGATGCGCCCGCAGATTTCGACCACAATTCCCGTTCTTTCCGGCGTGGCGCATGGTGGCAATATGCAAAGGCCGAGGCTGAGGCCCTGCGCGAAACCGCGGGCCTGATTGACGCGTCGGCCTTCACCAAGCACACGGTCCGGGGCGAGGGGGCGACGGCATTCCTTGATTGGTTTACCTGTAACAAACTGCCCTCAGTGGGCCGCATCAACCTGACCTATGCGTTGACTGCGACCGGGACG
>CALEMZ010000470.1 GCA_937910975.1 uncultured Pseudorhodobacter sp.
AACTCGGCCAGATCTTTGAAAGCTCTGGCGTCGTAGTGGTTGCCCACTACGCCGGGATCACGGTTGCACAGATGCAGGACCTTCGCGCCAAAATGCGTGACGTAGGTGGTTCTGTACGCGTTGCCAAGAACAAGCTCGCCAAGATCGCCCTTGAAGGTACGCCCGCTGCAAAGATGGCTGACCTGCTTACGGGCATGACCGTGATGACCTATTCCGAGGATCCTGTCGCTGCTGCGAAGATCGCGGAAGAGTATGCCAAGAAGAACGAAAACTTCGTTATTCTTGGTGGTGCTATGGGTGACACGATGTTGGATCCTGCCGGTGTGAAAGCCGTCGCCGCGATGCCGTCGCGTGAGGAGCTTATTGCTTCGATCGTGTCTTGCATCGGTGCGCCTGCATCGAACATCGCCGGGGCCATTGGCGCGCCTGCTTCGAACATCGCCGGCATCTTGTCCACTATCGAGGACAGGGCTGCCGCCTGAGCAATCTCATGATTCGGCGTGGTTGTTAATACCGACGTTGGAACCCATCTTAACTGAACGGAACAGAAAATGGCTGATCTGAAAAAACTCGCCGAAGAAATCGTGGGTCTGACCCTTCTTCAGGCACAAGAACTGAAAAACATCCTCAAGGATGACTATGGCATCGAGCCCGCTGCTGGCGGCGCTGTGATGATGGCAGGCCCTGCTGCAGGCGCTGCTGAGGCTGCTGAAGAGCAGACCGAATTTGATGTTGTTCTGACCGAAGCTGGTCCGAACAAAATCAACGTCATCAAAGAAGTCCGCGCAATCACCGGTCTTGGCCTGAAAGAAGCCAAAGACTTGGTTGAAGCTGGTGGAAAAGTGAAAGAAGGCATTTCGAAAGCTGACGCTGAAGACGTCAAGAAGAAGCTGGAAGATGCTGGCGCGAAAGTTGAGCTGAAATAATTTCGGCCGGGTGCCACCTGTGGCATCGCTTAAGTAATGAGGCTGGGTGCGATGCATTTCGCGCCCAGCCGTCTGTGTCTAAGGATGCGTCTTGGCAGAGGTTTGACCCCAAATCTCTTCCAAGGTGTGTTGTCCAAGTTCGGGAGCCTTCCGGTGGGACGGATGGCATGAATGGAACCGATAACCCCTCTATCGCTAAGCGTATGCTCGTGGCCCGACGAGCCTGCGCCGGCGAAATGATGAAAGGTGACGATGAGCATGGCTCAGAGCTACGTAGGTCAAAAGCGTATCCGCCGCTACTTTGGCAAAATCCGTGAAGTGTTGGAGATGCCGAACCTGATCGAGGTTCAGAAATCTTCCTATGATTTGTTCCTGAAATCGGGCGAAGGCCCGAAGCCCACCGATGGTGATGGCATTCAGGGCGTTTTCCAATCGGTATTTCCGATTAAGGATTTCAATGAAACGGCTGTTTTGGAGTTCGTGAAATACGAGCTGGAAAAGCCAAAATACGACGTGGACGAGTGCCAGTCGCGCGACATGACTTACGCCGCACCGTTGAAGGTGACGCTGCGTTTGATCGTGTTTGATGTCGATGAGGATACCGGCGCGCGTTCGGTCAAGGACATCAAGGAACAAGACGTGTTCATGGGCGATATGCCTTTGATGACGCATAACGGGACGTTCGTTGTGAACGGCACCGAGCGCGTGATCGTAAGCCAGATGCACCGCTCGCCGGGCGTGTTCTTTGACCATGACAAGGGCAAGACCCATTCGAGCGGCAAGCTGCTGTTCGCCTGCCGGATCATCCCCTATCGCGGCTCTTGGTTGGATTTCGAATTCGACGCCAAGGATATCGTGTTTGCCCGGATTGACCGCCGCCGGAAGCTTCCGGTGACGACGCTGCTTTATGCCTTGGGTATGGGGCAAGAGCAGATCATGGACGCCTATTACAACACGGTCAGCTACAAGTATGAGAAGAACAAGGGCTGGGTCACCAAGTTCTTCCCCGAGCGCGTGCGCGGCACCCGCCCGACCTTTGACATTGTCGATGCGGCGACCGGCGAAGTGCTGTGCAAGGCAGGCGACAAGATGACGCCACGGATGGTCAAAGAGATCATCGACGCGGCCAAGGTCAAGGAACTGTTGCTGCCTTACGATCAGATCGTGGGCAAGTATGTGGCCAAGGACATCATCAACGAATCCACTGGCGAGATTTGGGTCGAAGCTGGCGACGAGTTGACGATGGAGTATGACCGTGACGGCTCTGCCAAGGGCGGTAGCCTGAAGCTTCTGCTGGATCAGGGCATTACCGATATTCCGGTTCTGGATATCGATAACGTCAATGTTGGCCCCTATATCCGCAACACCATGGCCGCCGATAAGAACATGGGCCGCGACACTGCGCTGATGGATATCTATCGCGTGATGCGCCCAGGTGAGCCGCCGACCGTTGAGGCCGCGTCAAACCTGTTCGACACTTTGTTCTTTGACAGCGAGCGCTACGACCTTTCGGCCGTGGGTCGCGTAAAGATGAACATGCGTTTGGATCTGGGCCGCCCAGATACCCAGCGCACGCTTGACCGTGCTGACATTATCGCTTGTATCAAAGCGTTGACGGAATTGCGCGACGGCAAGGGCGAAATCGACGATATCGACCACCTCGGCAACCGCCGTGTGCGCTCGGTTGGCGAATTGATGGAAAACCAGTACCGCGTCGGGTTGCTTCGTATGGAGCGCGCGATCAAGGAACGTATGTCTTCCGTTGAGATCGATACGATCATGCCGCAAGACCTGATCAACGCCAAGCCAGCAGCGGCTGCGGTGCGTGAATTCTTCGGCTCCAGCCAGCTGTCGCAGTTTATGGACCAAACCAACCCGCTGTCGGAAGTGACGCATAAGCGCCGTCTTTCGGCCCTTGGGCCGGGCGGCTTGACGCGGGAACGTGCGGGCTTTGAAGTGCGCGACGTGCACCCGACCCACTATGGCCGGATGTGCCCGATTGAAACGCCGGAAGGTCAGAACATTGGTCTGATCAACTCGCTGGCCACTTTTGCCCGTGTGAACAAGTATGGTTTCATCGAGACACCGTACCGCAAGGTGATCGACGGCAAAGTGACCGACGAAGTGGTTTACATGTCGGCCACCGAAGAGATGCGCCATACCGTGGCGCAGGCCAACGCACAGTTGGACAGTGAAGGGCGCTTTGTGAATGATCTGGTTTCCACACGGAAAGCCGGCGAATTCATGCTCAACCCGTCCGACGCCGTTGACCTGATCGACGTTTCGCCGAAGCAGTTGGTTTCGGTCGCAGCCTCGCTGATTCCATTCCTGGAAAACGACGACGCCAACCGCGCCTTGATGGGCTCGAACATGATGCGTCAGGCGGTTCCGCTGGTGAAATCTGACGCGCCGTATGTTGGTACTGGGATTGAGGGCATTGTTGCACGCGATTCTGGAGCTGCCATCATGGCACGCCGTGCGGGCATCATCGACCAGGTGGATGCACAGCGTATCGTTGTGCGTGCGACTGAGATGATGGAACCGGGTGAGCCGGGCGTGGACATCTACCGTTTGCGCAAGTTCAAGCGGTCCAACCAGTCGTCTTGCATCAACCAGCGTCCGCTGGTGAAGGTGGGTGACACGGTTGTACGTGGCGAAGTTGTTGCCGATGGCCCCTGCACCGATATGGGTGAACTGGCCGTTGGCCGGAATGTCATCGTCGCGTTCATGCCGTGGAATGGCTATAACTACGAAGACTCCATCCTGATTTCGGAGCGTATTCTGAAAGACGACGTATTCACCTCGATCCATATCGACGAATACGAAGTTGCAGCACGCGACACAAAGTTGGGGCCGGAAGAGATTACCCGCGATATTCCGAACGTCGGTGAGGAAGCCCTGCGCAACCTCGACGAGGCCGGGATCGTTTACATCGGTGCCGAAGTGCAGCCGGGTGATATTCTGGTGGGTAAGATCACGCCGAAGGGCGAAAGCCCGATGACGCCGGAAGAAAAGCTGCTGCGCGCTATCTTTGGTGAAAAGGCATCTGACGTTCGCGATACGTCGTTGCGTTTGCCGCCCGGTGCCTTCGGGACGATCGTTGAAGTCCGCGTGTTCAACCGCCACGGTGTGGACAAGGATGAGCGGGCTTTGCAGATCGAGCGTGAAGAGGTTGAGCGCCTTGCCCGCGACCGTGATGACGAGTTGGTCATTCTGGAGCGTAACATCTATGCGCGCTTGAAGGTTCTGATCACCGGGAAAACCGCTGTTAAGGGGCCGAAAGGCATCCGCGCAGGGTCGACTATTGATGAGGATCTGTTGGGCACGCTGAGCCGTGGCCAGTGGTGGCAGTTGGCGCTTGGTGAAGAAGCCGAAGCCAAAGACGTAGAAGCGCTGCACGAACAGTTTGAGGCGCAAAAGCGTGCCTTGGATCACCGTTTTGACGATAAAGTCGAAAAGGTACGTCGTGGCGACGATCTGCCTCCGGGCGTGATGAAGATGGTCAAAGTGTTCGTGGCGGTGAAGCGCAAGCTGCAGCCGGGCGACAAAATGGCTGGTCGTCACGGCAACAAGGGTGTGGTGTCCAAAGTGGTGCCGATGGAAGACATGCCGTTCCTGGCGGATGGAACGACCGTGGATATCTGTTTGAACCCATTGGGCGTGCCATCGCGGATGAACGTTGGTCAGATTCTTGAAACCCACATGGGTTGGGCCGCGCGCGGCTTTGGGATGAAGATCGACGAGGCATTGTCTGAGTATCGCCGGTCGGGTGATATGACCCCGGTACAAGACGCGGTGCGTCTGGCTTATGGCGATGAGACCTATGAAGCGGCGTTTGCCCATCAGGACGAGGAAACCTTCCTTGAACTGGCAGGCAATGTGACCGGCGGTGTGCCGATCGCGACGCCGGTTTTCGACGGTGCGAAAGAGGCGGATATCAACGATGCGCTGAAGCGGGCTGGTTTTGACCAGTCTGGCCAGTCCATCGTGTTTGACGGACGTTCGGGGGAGCAGTTTGCCCGCCCGGTTACGGTTGGC
>CALEMZ010000471.1 GCA_937910975.1 uncultured Pseudorhodobacter sp.
GGAGCGGGCGCTGCGCTCATCAAGCTGGAAGGGGATGAGGGCTTGCGGCTTGATCTGGCGGTTGGTGCCGGTGCCAATAACAACGGGCGTGGCGCAAAACGGGCATTGGGCGGCATGTTCGGCTCCGGCAAATTCCACTAGTGCGCCGCAATTGGGGCAGGGCGTGGTTTGGGGCTCTTCCATCGCCGTTTGCGGCAGGTCATCGCGCAACCCGCGCGCCAGATCATGTTCGCCGAAAGCGCGAACTTGGTCGTCGCGCATGGCTTTGGGGATGGCTTGCACGTTGCCGCAATGATCGCAGACAAGTTCGGTCTGGCCCGGCGCAAAGCGCAGGTCAGCCCCGCAGGAGTCGCAGGGCCAGCGATGCTCTAGATTTTCGGTCATTCCGGGCCTTCGGTTACGCGCCGGGGGGCGGGGGTGGGGCAACAGTGAAAAGCTGCGCCAGTTCGGCGATCTCTCCAGCCGGTTTCCAGCCGTCTTGCCCTGCGGACCAGACGAGGGTTTCGCGGGCGAATTGGCCTTGGGTGATCATGCGGCCAAGGTGGCTGCGCGAGAACGGGCCATCGGTGGTGCCGTCTTTGGCTGTGTGCCAGAGCGTTTCCGGTGCGGGTGGTGGGGGCGGAGGCGGGACCATTTGCGGCTGCGCGGTCGGAGGCACGGCCCCCCATGGCCCCATGTTCTGGGCCATGCCCATACCGATACCAGCACCAATGCCTGCCCCCACCGCGGCACCAGCGGCAGAGCCGGGCTGCGCCAAGCCTTCAGCGGCACTGAACTGCATGTAGCGGTTCAGATCACCGACGATGCCCATGGAGGTCCGCTTGTCCAGCGCCGCCTCCACCGCTTCGGGCAGCGAGATATTTTCAATGTAAAGTTCGGGCAAGGAAAGCCCATATTCCGCGATTTGCGGGTTGATCGCGGTGGCGACCAGCTTGCCCAGATCGGCGGTATTGGCGGCCATATCCAGCACAGGAATGTTGGAGGCGGCAAGCGCGCGGCTCATCTCTTGCAAGATCACGTTGCGGATCTGGAAGCTGATCTCATCGGCGGTAAACTCGCCATCGGTCCCGACGATTTCTTGCATGAACTTGGCCGGGTCGGTGACGCGCATGGAATAAGTGCCAAAAGCGCGGATGCGGACGGGGCCAAACTCCGGGTCGCGCGTCATGATCGGGTTCTTGGTGCCCCACTTCAGATCATTGAAACGGGTGGTGTTGATGAAATATATCTCGGATTTGAACGGGCTTTGGAAGCCATGATCCCAATGTTGCAGGGCGGTCATAACCGGCATGTTGTTGGTTTCCAACATATAAAGGCCGGGACCGAAGACGTCGGCCAATTGCCCTTCATGCACGAACGCCGCCGCCTGGCCTTCGCGCACTGTCAGCTTGGCGCCGTATTTAATCTCATGGCCCTGACGTTCAAACCGCCAAACCATCGTGTCGCGGGTATCATCGGTCCAATGAATAACGTCGATAAACTGGCCTTTGAGGAAATCGAAAACCATAGCTATAGGCTCCTGTTCTGATTAGCTGTCACCGCCGACAAGCTCTTGTGCGAGGCGGTCAATGATGGGGCGGGCCTCGGTGATGGACATGCCGGGGGTAAGGGATTTGTTATAAAGCATGCGCAGCATCAGCTCGCCCATCGGGGTCAGGGTAGCAAATTCCTGATCGTCGTTGAAGATGGAGGGGCGCGCGGCGGGACTGTCATTTGGCAGGCCAAGGCCTTGCGCAATTTCCTCATGCAGGCATGACAGATGCAGAAGGTCGGGGTGCTCGGCACGGATCACCGCAAAGGCGCGCTCAATCAGGCTGCTGCCTTCATTGAGCGAATAGGTGACCTGGCAATAGGTGCTTTCCGGCATCTCAATCATCGAGCGCAACTCGGCTTCGCCTATGCCGGGATCGGCGCGGCGCACGGCGGGGCCGATGCGCTTTAGCTCATCAGCGTTGAGAATTTGCAGATGGAAATTGATGCCGTTGCTGGCCAGTTGAATCGAATGGCCGGTGATTTTGGAGAGGCGCGCGAGGAAAGATCTGACGCGGGCTGTTTCGGTTGCGCGCCGGGCCTGCGGAATGGAGGCGCCGAATTCAAGACCCACGCGCACGGGTTTGGACCAGCGGCGCAGACGCTTTTCGGTTTCGCGGGCGACAAGCGCGCCAGAGGAGCTGTCAAACTCATCAAAAAACGCGATGCGTATGAAGTTATTGGCCAGCATCCGGGCGGAAAAAGGCGCGTCCTGGGCCCCGGTGTCGGTGCGCATCAGCCCTCGCGACAAAAGCTCCTCCTGTACGCCGGCATAATAGGTGCGCAGCGCCATGCTGGCGGCTGAGGGGGCTTCGCTGAGGGGATACGCCAAGCGCGGCGTGGGCGGTTGGGTGGCACGGCCCGCAACGGGCGGGGTGAAGATGCAGCCTGCCAGAATAGTTGCAGAGGCGACCGCAAGGGCCGCCCCTTTCAGAGCTTTGGCAAGGCTGGGCGCGAGAGCCATAAGTGCTGTGCTTTCCTTTTTAGATCAGATCTTTACGCCGATGGTATCACCCAATCCATCCTTGCGCGCCTTTGCCGATGCGAGGGTGTCTCGCAGATCATGCTCCATTTTTATCAGCTCCACCTCGGCTGCAGCGCGCTTGGCTTTGCCTTCATCGGCAATCGCAAGGCTTTCGTTGATCGTAGCAATCAGGGTCGCATTGGCCTTTTTCACTGCCTCGATATCAAACACGCTGCGTTCCATTTCGGTGCGCACGATGCGGTTGGTTTGTTGCAGATTTTCAGCGTTGGAGGTGAGAAGCTCATTGGTCAGATCATTGGCCGCGCGGATGCTTTCGGCGGCCTCACGCGAGCGCTGGATGGTGACGGCCTGTGCCAGTTGGGTTTCCCAAAGCGGCACTGTGTTGACGAGGGTAGAGTTGATCTTGGTGACGAGTGATTTGTCATTTTCCTGCACCAAACGGATGGAGGGCAGGGATTGCATCGTCACCTGACGGGTCAGTTTCAGGTCATGCACCCGGCGTTCCAGATCATCGCGCGCGGAGCGCAGGTCGCGCAATTCCTGCGCTTTCATCACTTGCTTTTCTTCCGGTACTTGCTGGACTTCGGCCTCTTTGGCCGGAATATCCTTGGCGTCCAACTCCTTCACCTTGGCCTCGCCCGCCGCGATGTATAGGGCGAGTTCGTCATAGAAGTTCAGGGTTTTGTCATAGAGGATGTCGAGGGATTTGATGTCCTTGAGCAGGGTATGCTCATGCCCCAGTAGCGTTTCGGTGATCTTGTCGATCTGGCCTTGGACGTCCTCAAACCGGGCGACAAAATTGGCGAATGGCGCAGCGCGGCCCAGCAGCTTTTCCCACCAGGAGCGTTGGCGGCGCACGTCAAGCTCGGACACCGAGAAACCGCGAATGGTCCCAACCATGTTGCGCAGACTGTCGCCTGCGGGGCCGACATCCTTGTTCTTCACATCGGCAAGCATTTCTTGCGAAATTACCTGTAATTCAGCCTGCGCGGAGGAGCCGAAAGAGATGATGGACTGCGTGTTGCCCATATCAATTTCCGCCATCCGTTTTTGGATTTCAGCGGCAAGGGGGGCGGGGGCAGCCTCAAGCGTAACGAGTTCACGGCCGGGTTCGGGCAAGATAACGGCGGTTACGGCTTCAACCTCGGCAAGCGTGGCGGCGGCTTTTTGCTGGATGGTTTCTGACATGGATACTCTCACTCTTGATGCGGCGGGCTTAATGCGGCGGGCCGCTGGTCAACGGTTTTCAAACGCGAGGCGTTCGCGCAGAACTTCGATTTCAACATTCAGGTCGCTGTGGTTATCAGACAAAAGTGCGGTCGTGCGGCTGGCAAAATTGGTTTCGAGATCGGTTAGCAGCGCTTCATAATCGGCCCGGATTTTTGGGTCACGGTTTCGGGCGTAAAGATCGACGAATTTCACCGTCGCGTCACGCGCGCCCTGCAAGTAGACGCCAAGGAATTTGCGGGCCGCCGTCAGGTCGCGCGGATCGTCCTCGACTGTCCGAAACAGGGCGCGGGCGATATCGGAGAAATGGTCAACCCGGCTTTCAAGCTGGCGGTCGCGGGCGCGCAAAATGGCGTCGTGCATGCCCGCCAGATGGGCCTCGGCGGTATCGATCGCTTTGGCCACGCGGTCGGTTTGAAAGCTGTCGATGCCCTCAGCGCCCTTGTCGGACAGCGGATCAAAGCCGAAGGCCCCGAGGTGCAAGAACGCCCCGATAGAGGCAAGTGCCGTGGCGATCAGCGTGCCCTGACCTGCCAGAAGGGCGCCAAGGCCAAGCCCCATGCCGACGAGGATGCCGCCGATGATCTTGCGCGGTAGGGCGGGGCGGCGGGCGATACTGCGCGCCTCATAGGCCTCTTGCGCGAACAGGCCCTCACGCGTCAGCCATGCACCAAGCAACATGAGGGCGGCGGCGACAAGGAAGAGGATCAGCGCGGCGGGGGAGCTTTGGAAGGCGTTCCAGACAAAGGGGATAGGCAGCAAGAACAGCAGGTTGGATTTGAACCCAGCCTTGGTGCGGCGCTTGGCGTCAAAGGGATTGTTAGACGTGGCAGTGGGTGTGCTGCCTGATTGAGTGCTGCCCGATTTTGTGTCGTCGAGGCTGAATTTGCCACCAAAACGCTGTGCCATCAGATCGCCCCCAAGCTGGCCACATAGACGCTAAGTGCCAGCAAGAGGCAGAACGAGACGGTCCTCAATCCATTAGCAGACATGCGCGCCCCCGGTTCTTGGTGGATTGGCCCGCTGTTCCGCACGTGCGTTCCGGCGGGCCGATCCAGAATTCAAGACCTAACTATAAGCAGCGACAGCCGTTCTTGCCAGTCCGTTAAGCGGGGAAAGCGTGGCTTTATTCCCCCTTTGGGCGGCGACCTGCTGATTTTGGCGAAGCAGAGGCGTTGCGCGAACCTGCTTCAGCGCCCGAACGTGGGGCGTTACGGGAGGCTTTGGGCTTTGGGGTGAATTTCGCGGCAGGCTTTGCGCCGGGTTTGGCACCGGATCTGGCTGCGTATTTTGTTGTGGATTTAGCTGCGGGATCGGTTGCGAAATCGCCTGCGGAGCGGGCAGGCGCGCGCGCTCCGGTGGCCGGTTTAGCCCCCGGTCTGGTTGCCGCCTTGGCGTCTGCTCTGGGCATGGGTTTGGCACCGGGCTTGGAAATGCGCGGGCCACTGGGGCGAACTCTGGGGCTGGGGGCCACCGCATCTTCAGGGGTTTCGCGCTGGCCCAACTGGTCACGCAACACCCGGCCCTTGACCTCCGAGACCTCGCCGGGCGTCAGATCGCCCAGCCGGAACGGGCCATAGCTGACGCGGATCAGGCGGTTCACGGTGAGGTTGATG
>CALEMZ010000472.1 GCA_937910975.1 uncultured Pseudorhodobacter sp.
AGATGAAACCATTGCAAATGTGATTATCCTTTCCGGGCTTCAGACGGGAGAAAGGGTAGCTGTTGCGGGCGTCCACAGTTTGCAGGATGGACAGCAGGTCAGAATCGATATGGAGGGATCGCGGTGAAGAAATTCAACCTTTCGGACTGGGCGCTCGAGCACCGCTCCCTGGTCTGGTATTTCATGATCATTTTCCTCGTTGCTGGTTTTATGTCCTATCTGAACCTGGGGCGAGAAGAAGATCCTAACTTCACCATCAAAACTATGCTGATCCAGGCGCAATGGCCTGGCGCCTCAGCTGAGGAAGTGACAAAGCAGGTAACCGACCGCATCGAAAAGAAGCTCGAAGAACTGGACTCGATTGATTACACCAAAAGCATGACGACTTCCGGCCAGACTATTGTTTTCGTGAATCTGTTAGCGACTACAAAGGCGAAGGATGTGACTCCTATATGGTTGCAGGTGCGTAACATGATAGCTGATATTAAGGGTAGCTTCCCCACCGGTGTTATTGGTCCATTTTTCAATGATCGTTTTGGCGATGTATTTGGCAGCATCTACGCTTTCACAGGCGATGGTCTAAGCCAGCGTCAATTACGTGACTACGTTGAAGATGCTCGCTCTCAAATTCTGCATGTGCCGAATGTTGGCAAGGTAGACATTATTGGCGCTCAGGAAGAAGTGATCTATCTCGAGTTCTCTACGCGCAAGATTGCTGCTCTGGGTATTGATAAGTTAGCCGTTCTATCCACGCTGAAGGCGCAAAATGCGGTCACAGCATCCGGCTTCTCACAGGCCGGTCCAGAACGAATTGCGTTGCGCGTCAGCGGCCAGTTCACTTCCGAAGACAGCTTGCGCAGCATCAACCTGCGAGTCAACGACCGTTTTTTCCCGTTGACGGATATAGCTACTATCCGGCGCGGATATGCCGATCCACCAGACAGGTTGTTCCGTTTTAATGGCAAAGATGCTATCGGGCTTGCTATAGGTATGAAGAGCGGTTCAAACCTGCTGGAATTCGGGGCGGCACTTGATAAGCAGATGGAAAGTATTATTGCCAATATGCCGATTGGCGTCGACATAGGACGCGTAGCCGATCAACCGGCAGTGGTTGAAGAGGCTGTGTCCGGTTTCACCCGGGCCCTGTTTGAAGCGGTGGCCATCGTGCTGGCGATCAGCTTTATCAGTCTTGGCCTGCGTGCCGGGCTGGTGGTGGCAATTTCTATTCCACTGGTTCTGGCGATTACCTTCCTGGTGATGGAATATAGCGGCATCTCATTGCAGCGTATTTCTCTGGGCGCACTCATTATTGCGCTGGGGCTTCTTGTCGATGATGCCATGATTGCGGTTGAAATGATGGTGGCACGGCTGGAAGCGGGCGATAATCTGCGCAAGGCCGCGACCCATGTTTACACCTCGACAGCATTTCCGATGCTGACGGGTACCCTGGTCACGGTGGCCGGCTTTATTCCTGTCGGGCTCAATAGTAGCAGGGCTGGTGAATTTACCTTCACCCTGTTTGTGGTCATCGCAGTTTCGCTTACCGTATCATGGGTCGTGGCCGTTCTGTTCACGCCATTGCTCGGTGTCACCTTGATGCCAAAAAGTATGAAACAGCATCATGAGAAGAAGGGGCGGCTGGCGTCGATGTTCTCATCACTGCTGCGTCTGTGTATGCGTTTTCGCTGGATTACGATCTTGCTTACTGTGGTTGCATTCGTAGCGTCTCTGGGGGGCATGGGATTTGTTCAGCAGCAGTTCTTCCCCTCATCGGACCGTGTCGAGCTGATCGTTGACTGGTATCTCCCTCAGAATTCGTCAATTTCAGAGACAAACAGGCAGATGGCCCAGTTTGAAAATGACATGCTTGTTGGCAATGAAGATATAGATCACTGGTCGACCTATGTTGGCGAGGGCGCTCCACGTTTTTTGCTGTCCTATGATGTTCAGCCACCTGACGTATCATTTGGTCAGACCGTGATGGT
>CALEMZ010000473.1 GCA_937910975.1 uncultured Pseudorhodobacter sp.
GCAGGTAACGGAGTACAGGAAATGGATACGCCTTTTGCTAAGATACCAATGACGGGAGAGCGCATTGTCTATGTGCGTCAGGTTGAGGTTGCCGATCTTCCGTTGGAAGTGCAGGAACAAGTGGAAGTGCAGGAACAAGCCGAGGGGATGAAGACGATTTACGCGGTGCATCGCAGCGATGGCACGTGCCTTGCTTTGGTCGCCGACAAGCGGCTGGCCTTTGCCTTGGCGCGCGAGCACGATCTGGCCCCGGTGAGCGTACACTGAGCCGCGCCCAGTTCGAAAAGTTAAGGACCCGCAACAATGACGGGGCCTTTTGATTATTGCGGCGGTCAGGCGCTGATCAGCCCCATGGATTCGAGCTTCAAAAGCACCTGATGCGCGCAGTGATCAACATCGACATTTTCGGTATCGACCACCAGTTCGGCATGGGTAGGCGCTTCATAAGGATCTGAGATTCCAGTGAACTCCTTGATCTTGCCTTCGCGGGCGAGTTTGTAAAGACCCTTGCGATCACGTCTCTCGCATTCCTCGATTGAGGTGGCGACATGAATCTCAATGAACGCGCCAAACGCCTCGGTCATCTTACGGACGGCGCGGCGAGTGGCGGTATAGGGCGCAATGGGCGCGCAGATGGCAATGCCGCCATTCTTGGTGATTTCAGACGCGACATAGCCGATGCGCTTGATGTTGATGTCGCGGTGTTCCTTGGAGAAGCCGAGTTCGGACGACAGGTGTTTGCGCACCACGTCACCATCGAGCAGCGTGACCGGGCGCCCGCCCATTTCCATCAGCTTGACCATTAAAGCATTCGCGATGGTAGATTTTCCGGAGCCCGAAAGCCCGGTGAAAAACACTGTGAAGCCTTGTTTGGAGCGTGCGGGTGAGGTCTTGCGTAGCTCCGTAACGACCTGTGGGAAGGAGAACCATTCCGGGATGTCGAGCCCTTCGCGCAAGCGGCGGCGCAATTCGGTGCCGGAAATATCCAGGATGGTATCGCCTTCCGGCACTTCATTGGCCGGAAAATACTGCGCCTTTTCCTGTACATAGACCATGTGTTTGAAATCGACCATTTCCAGCCCAATCTCTGCCTCATGCTCTTTGAACAGGAATTGCGCGTCATAGGGACCGTAGAAATCCTGTCCGGCAGAGTTCTTGCCGGGGCCTGCATGGTCCCGCCCGACGATAAAATGGGTGCAGCCGTGGTTTTTGCGGATCAACCCATGCCACACAGCCTCACGCGGGCCAGCCATGCGCATTGCAAGGTTCAACAGGCTCATTGTGGTGGAGGAGGAGGGGTATTGATCCAGCACCGCCTCATAGCAGCGTACGCGGGTGAAGTGATCGACATCGCCCGGTTTGGTCATGCCGACGACGGGATGGATGAGCAGGTTGGCCTGCGCCTCACGCGCGGCGCGGAAGGTGAGTTCCTGATGCGCGCGGTGCAGCGGGTTGCGGGTTTGAAACGCCACGACTTTGCGCCAGCCGAGCTTGCGGAAATAGGCGCGCAACTCGTTTGGCGTGTCACGGCGGCCCTTGAAATCATAATGCACGGGTTGCTGGATGCCGATGACCGGGCCGCCTAGATAGACCTTGCCAGCATGATTGTGCAGGTAATTTACGGCCGGATGTGCCGGATCATCGGCGCCAAAGACTTTTTCGGCCTCGTGCGCCTTGTTCGGTATCCATTTGTCCGAGACGGAAAGGATGGCGAGGATCACGCCTTCCTGATCGCGCAGGGCGATATCCTGGCCGGGTTCGATTTTCTCGGCAAAGGCTTCGTTCACATCAAGGGTGATCGGCATGGGCCAAAGCGTGCCATCGGCAATGCGCATAGTTTCGACAACGGAGTCGTAGTCTTGCTGGCCAAGGAAGCCTTTGAGCGGGAAAAACCCGCCGTTCATCAACAGTTCCAGATCGCAGATTTGGCGCGGGGTCAGATCCCATGAGGGCAGATTTCCCGCCTCGATCTTGAGCTTCTGCGCGGATTCATAAGAAACATAAAGCTCCGGTATCGGAGCGAGATTGACCATGGACATCGAACACTTGCCTTCTTGCTGTCTGACGCCTGGTCCGTCACCGGGTCATTGCGGGCGGCTTTAGCCTTGAAATGAGGCAAAATTCAATGGTTGGCATGGCATTGCTGCGGAGAAAGGGCGATTATTCGGCCAACAGCGAGAAAGCTAGAACAAGGGACCGTGAGGGGGGGGCAGCAGTTTTTTGGAGTGCGGGAATCAAAAACGTATTAATTTTTGAGAATGTGTTTAGCGTTGGCCGTTCCAACGAGGGAGGAAACTAAATGAAACTACTAATCACATTTGTAATTACGGTGTTCATGCCTTTTGCCGTCATGGCCGAAGGGGTAATGCACCGCGTTGCCATTCAGGTGACGCAAAATGACCCTGCTGTGATGAATATGGCGCTGAACAACGCGCAAAACGTTGCCAATTATTATGCCAGTGTGGGCGACGAGGTGGAGATTGAGCTTGTGGCCTATGGACCGGGGCTCGCTATGTTTGTTGCGGGTAAAAGCCCTGTCGAGGAACGGCTGAGTTCGATGTCGTTGGAATTGCCTGAATTGCGGTTTGCAGCCTGCGGTAACACCCACGCGGCGATGAAAAAGAAGGCCGGAGGCGATGTGCCGTTGGTCTCAGAGGTCACGATGGTGAAATCAGGT
>CALEMZ010000474.1 GCA_937910975.1 uncultured Pseudorhodobacter sp.
GCGGTGTCGATGGCGTATTCCATGAAGATGACGGGGTCGTTGTAGGTATAGGCGACCGACCGGCTGCCGGTCTTGAGCGCGGCCTCGGCGATCTGTTCGGGCGATGCGGCGTCTTGCAGCTCCACCAACCCATCCACATAAGCCTTTGAAGCCTGAACCTTACGCGGGTTTTGCGTAACCTCCAGCGCGGTTTCGGCCAAGAGGCTGGGCTGTGTTCCAATTGTTTCGGTAGCCAATTTGGCCATAACAGCGACGCGCGTGGTTTTACGGGTATTCACCCGCAAGAAGATCGGCGCGCGCGACTGGAGGCAGCGCATCACCGCCTCAAAATCCGCCCCAAGGGTGCCGCGCAAAGCGGGCTCCAGCCAGTCGGGGCAATCCAGTGCGGCCATGGCGGTGGGTGGGTGGCCTTGCGCTGCCTCGGCCTCGCTCAGGATTGTTGGTGCATAGCCTGCGCCGGTGAAAACGCTGTCCACTGCAAGTTCGTTGGCCCGCAAGGCCCCCAGCACCAAACCCCGCCCGGTTTCCGCCCCGCCCAGGGCCGCATAAGACCGTTTGCAGCGCAAAGCATCAAAAACGATGTCGCGCACGGCATGACGATCACCCGAACCGGCATAGCGATTGGCGCGCGCCCAGTTGGTCAGCACCTTTTCGGCCGCAGCCCCGCCCAACACTTTGTCGAGGATATCAATGGCAGAGGCATAGCGGGCGGCGGGGTTCATGGGCAGGACTCGTGCCGGGCGAACCCCAGCGGCTGGCGGTTAAATGTTGCGGTAGTTCGGGCTTTCGCGGGTGATCTGCACATCATGAACATGGCTTTCCTTCAGCCCTGCCCCGGTAATGCGCACGAAGGTGCAACTCTCGCGCATTTCGGCCACGGTGCGATTGCCAGTATAGCCCATGGCGGCGCGCAAGCCGCCGACCAATTGGTGGACAACCGCGGCGGCGGAGCCTTTGTAAGGCACCTGCCCCTCAACCCCTTCGGGAACCAGCTTGTCGCTGGCAGCATCCTTTTGGAAATATCGGTCGGCAGAGCCGCGCGCCATTGCCCCAAGGCTGCCCATACCCCGATAGGATTTGAACGACCGGCCCTGATACAAGATCACCTCGCCGGGGGACTCGTCCGTACCCGCCATAGCCGAGCCGACCATGGCACAAGACGCCCCCGCCGCAATCGCCTTGGCAAAATCGCCGGAATATTTGATGCCACCATCCGCGATGATCGGCACATTGCCTGCAGCCAAGGCAGAATCCATGATTGCGGTCAATTGCGGCACGCCGACGCCTGCCACGATCCGCGTGGTGCAGATAGAGCCGGGGCCGATGCCCACTTTCACTGCATCCGCCCCCGCGCCGATCAGCGCACGTGTCGCCTCTGCCGTGGCGACATTGCCCGCCACCACCTGCACCGCGTTCGACAGCGCCTTGATCCGTTCTACCGCGCGGGCGACCCCTTCGGAATGGCCATGCGCGGTATCAATCACCACCATATCCACACCGGCATCGATCAATGCCTGACTGCGTTCAAACCCAGCATCGCCCACGGTGGAAGCCGCGGCCACCCGCAAGCGCCCCAGTTCATCCTTGCACGCATGAGGGTTGAGTACGGATTGCTCGGTGTCTTTCAACGTCAAAAGCCCGGTGAGCTTGCCCATGCCATCGGTTATCAGCAGTTTTTCAATGCGCCGCGCTTTCATCAAGGAAATCGCGGCCTGACGATCCGCCGGCTCATTAAGGATCGCAAGATTGTCCGTGGTCATCATCACCCTGACAGGCGTGCGGTCATCCGAAGCAAAGCGCATGTCGCGGTTGGTAACAATGCCCACAACACGCCCGGCTTCATCGACGACCGGAAAACCAGTAACACTATAACGTTCCTGCAATGCCTTGGCATCAGCAAGTGTTTGGTCGGGCGTCAAGGTAATCGGGCTATAGACGATGCCGGATTCAAAACGTTTGACGCGGCGGACCTCACGGGCCTGCTCCTCTATGGTCAGGTTGCGATGTATCACACCGATACCACCCGCCTGTGCCATGGCAATGGCCATACGCGCTTCCGTCACCGTGTCCATGGCCGAGGACAGCAGCGGAATGTTCATGCGGATGGATTGGGTGACAAATGTCGATGTATCGGCATCCGACGGCAGAACAGAACTCGCCGCAGGAACAAGCAGAACGTCGTCAAAGGTTAGGGCCTCGCGAATCTCCATTGGAACCTCCGTGGGAGCGGTCGTTTGGCGGTTTTCTGTTTCACGCATGGACAAGGATAGCAAGCCCAAATCCCAGACTTGTGTCGGTAAAGCAGCCGTGGTGATCTTTGGAAAAAGGAGAATTCAGATGCGCGTTGCGATTGTTGAAAATACTGCAGGCACCCAACATGGGCAGGTTGGTGTCGCCTTGCACG
>CALEMZ010000475.1 GCA_937910975.1 uncultured Pseudorhodobacter sp.
ATGGCGAGGTGGATTACAAAACCCAAAGCCTCCAGCTTGCCGATGCGCCACTGTTGCTGGAAAATCAGGAAAAGGGCGGCTACTCGATCCAGCTAAAGCCCAAGATCGCAATGCAGACGGTGTCATTCAACGTCACGCATGAGGATGAGGCGAAACGCGCCGTGTTTGGCGACGTGCGCTTCCGCAAGGCGATGTCACATGCGATCAACCGTGATGCGCTGAACGGAACGGCGTATTTCGGGCAAGGCACCTTGCAACAATACACCGGCTTCTCGCCTTTGCCCGAGTTTATCGACGCAAAGTGGAAAACCTATGCGATGGAGTATGATGTAGAGGGCGCCAAGGCGACCTTGGACGAAATTGGCATGAAAGACGTCGATGGCGATGGCTTCCGCGAATTGCCAAATGGTGCGCCTTTGGTGATCAACATGCAGTTTGCCACGCAAGGTATGGCGGGGCAGGTGGTTGAATTGATCAGCCAAGACTGGGCCAATGTCGGCATCAAATCCACGGTCAAAGAAGTGACGCCGGATGAGTACCGTTCTTCGCAATCCTCCAACCAGCTTGATGTTGGTTTGTGGGAGAAGGGCCAGCCTCTGGGCATCATCCTTGGTAATAACGAGCTGTGGGTGCCGCCGTTCGAAAACTACTTCGCGCATCGCACGGGTATGAAATGGGCAGAATGGGTTGATAGCAACGGCGCAAACGGAATTGAACCGCCGGAGTACGTCAAATCCCTGATGGCTGATATCAGCACCTTGCAATCCACACCTGCGGGCTCGGATGAGTTCAAGGCCATTGCCAATCGCATGGTGCAGAACATGGTGGAAAATGTGCTGTTCATCGGTACCGCGCTGACGCCGGACCCGATCTACGCCAGCAACAAGCTCAAGAACTTCCCGGAGTTCAAGACGGCTTCCTATGAGTACTACCGCACCTACCCGTATCGGGGTGCGCAGTGGTATCTTGATGAATAAGATCAGCTGATTACAAGTTTGATCTTGATGTTGTGGCAGGCGTTCGCGCCTGCCACCGCACCCCCCCTAGAATTCCGCCATTCGTTAGGATGCGCCCCCATGTTACAATTCGTGCTGACCCGTGCCTTTCTGGCTCTTGTCACCCTGCTGACCGTGTCTCTCATCGTCTTTACCCTGATGGAAATGGTGCCCGGCACCTGTGCGCAGCGGTATCTGGCGTTCAAGAACACCTCCGGCTCGCAAATCTCGCTGGCTGATATCGCGGCAGAAGAGCGTCGGCTGGGCCTTGACCGGCCTTTCATCACGCGTTGGGGTGGCTGGGTTTATGACGTTTTTGTGCATGGAGAATTCGGCGATAGCTGCATCCTGCGGCTGAACATCAACCAGCTATTGGCTGATAAGTTCTGGATTTCGCTGGGCATCTGCATGGCGGCGCTGATCTTATCTTACGCCATCGCGGTGCCGATAGGGATTCTATCGGCCAGTTCGACCAATGCGTTTGCCAATAATTCCCTGAGGTTCGTCAGTTACCTCGGTCTCGCCCTCCCCAACTTTCTGCTTGCGCTCATCATTATGCTTTTCTCAACCGTTTTCTTTGGAGACAGCCTTACAGGACTGTTTTCAAAGGAGTTTCGAGATGCGGCATGGTCTTGGGAGAAGTTCGGCGATTTTCTGAGTAGGGCTTGGTTGCCAGTTTTCATCCTTGGCTGGTCGGCTACAGCATTCGCGCTGCAAACGGTGCGGGCCTTGATGCTGGATGAGATAGGCAAGCTTTACGTGACAGCGGCTTCCGCCCGCGGTGTTTCTGGCGCGCGGCTCTTGTGGCGCTATCCGGCCAAGCACAGCCTTGGTCCTGTCATCAACTCACTTGGGTTTGACCTTAACCGTATCTTCAACGAATTGCCTATCGTAGCGCTGATCCTGACATTGACCGAAGCCGGCGCCTTGCTGTTCGAAAGCCTCGCTCGCTCCAACGATCAGCAGCTCGCCGGAGCAATTATCTTTTTGCTAACGGCCAGCATTGTCGCGCTGAACTTCGTGACCGACATCTTGCTGGCCCTGATTGATCCGCGCGTCAGACGCGGACTTATGGGGTGAGAGACATGTTCTGGCGCAAGACCGCAACCGCACCCGATATCGACCAGAAAGCCAAAGAGGCCTATTTCACCGCCTCTCAGGGTCAGTTGATTTTTTCCCGTTTCAAATCCAATCGCACCGCGATGATTGCTGCCTGGGCACTGATTGTTCTGATTATGATCGGGCTTTTCGCGCCCTTCCTGTCGCCCTATGATCCCACGATTGCAGGGCGTAACGAGCAATATGAAAACGGCGCGCCGCAAATGCCCAAGATGTGGGATGAGAACGGCTTTTCATGGCGGCCCTTCATCTATACGAACGAGCGCGAGCGTTCGATGGCCACCAATTTC